>JADLFD010000044.1 GCA_020845805.1 Verrucomicrobiales bacterium
GCGACGGCGTCATAGCCTTCCAACTTGAGGAGGCGCGCCAGGTTGCGGCGCATCTCCGGTTCGTCTTCAATCACGAGCACGGTCTTCATAAAGGAGTGGAGGCGGGGGACCCGGCCTCGGTCAGCGGGATGCGAATCTGCACACAGGTGCCGGTTCCGACCTCGGAAGTCAGATCGAGGGTGCCGCCATGGAGCCGCACACACCGCCGCACGATGGCCAGGCCAAGGCCCGTGCCGGGCACGTGGCTGACATTCGAGCCGCGCCGGAAAGGTTCGAAGAGCTTGGGCAGGTCCGCGGCCGGAATGCCGCAGCCCTGATCTCGAACCACCAGCAGCAACACCCCCTGCCTCACCTCGGCCGAGAGTTCCACCGGTTTTCCCGGTTCGGAGTACTTCACGGCGTTGACCACCAGATTGGCGACCACGGGCCGCAGCAACCGCTCGTCGATGGCGAGGGTCTCGGGCAACGCTTCGAGGTGCAACTGGATGGGACACCGCTGGTCCGTCGCCGATTTCAGCTCGTCCGCAATCACCCCGAGGAGGAGGCGGGGCTGCACGGGTCGCGGTTCGCACCCGAGACGCCCCTCCTCGACGCGCCCGAAGAGGAGGACTTCCTCCATGAGCCGGCTCATGCGCCGGACATTGGCGCGGATGGAGCCCAGCTGCTCGATGCGTTCCTCGGGGTCGAGCCGGTCGTGGTGCTTCTCCAGCAGCCCGGCGGAAGACGAGATGATCCCCAGGGGCGTGCGAAACTCGTGCGAGACCATGGAGACAAAATCTTTTCGCAACTGGCCCAGCTGGCGTTCGCGCTCGAGGGCGTGGATGAGCTCGGCCTCCGCGCGTTTCCGCTGGATGGCGAGCGCGATCTGCTCCGCGACGAAGGTGAGAATCTGCTGTTCATCGTCACCATAGGCGCGCTCGTCCCGATAATCCTGCACCGCCATCACGCCAAACACCTCCTGGTCCAGCCGGAGTGGAATGCCCAACCACACCGCGGAGGCAGTGCCCGCCTCCAGGTACCAGGTGTCGCCTTCCACTTCGACGCAGCCGGCGGGCGCCGGCCGCAGCATCTGCGCGCGCGTGGCGCGCAAGGGCCGGCCAGTGCGCAGGACGTACGCGGTCATGCCGCGGCGCAGGCGCTGGGGCGGCGGCGCGGGATCCATCTCGTCCCGCCAGTACACCGTATGATCCAACCCCGTCTCCGCATCGCGCAGGAGCAGATAGAAGTTACCCGCCGGCATCAGCGTGCCCACGATCTCATGGATGCGCGCGTAGAGCTGGTCCAGGTCGCGGGCCGAATGCACGGCCTCCGAGATCTGCCAGGTCGCCACCTGAATCCGCTCGCGCCGGGCACGGATCCAGGCCGTGCGCTTGCGATCGATGGCCAAGGCGGTCTGGGCGGCGACGAAGTTGAGCAACTGCTGGTCGTCCTCGCGGAAGGCATGCTCATCCACGTAGTCCTGCACCACCATGACGCCGATCGGAAGGCCCCCCACCAGGAGCGGCACCCCGAGCCAGACCGCCGCGAGATCCCCCTGGGGGGCGACTTCCCCACGACCCATCAGCGCCTGCACCTGCCCGCGTGACGCCAGCAGGGGACGGCGCGTGCGCAGCACATACTCGGTTAGGCCGTTGGCGCAGCAGCGGTTTCCGGGGATGGGTGAGCGTTCGTCCGAGTAGTACGGAAACGAGATCATCGACGTCGCGGCGTCATAGAGCGCGAGGTAGAAGTTCGGCGCCCGCATCAGCGTGCAGATGATGCCGTGGATGCGCGCGAAGAGTTGCTCCAGATCCTCCGCGGTGTGCACCGCCTCCGACATCTCCCAAACCGCTCGCAACATGGCCTCCCGACGCTCGCGTTCCGCCACCTCCGCGGTGAGGCGCGCATTGGCATGCTCCAACTCCGAGGTCCGGGCCAGCACCCTGGCCTCGAGCGTGGCGTTCAGGTCACGCACCGCCTGCTCGGCACGACGCCGGTCGGTGACGTCGCTGATGACACCGTCAAACCAGAGGATCGCGCGGGATTCGGGATCCCGATGGGCGCGGCTGCTGATCGAGGCCCAGAAGGTCGTGCCGTCGCGCCGGCGGAATTCGATCTCCTGATTGCGAAACCCGTCGCTCTGGGCCAGCCACTGCAGCAGCTGCGCGCGGTCGGCCGGGCGGGCGTAGAGCCGTTCGCGCGGGATGGCGTTGAGCTGCTCGAGGCTCTCATAGCCGAACAACCGCAGATACGAGTCGTTCACGTACGAGAGGCGGCCCGCGGGCGTGGCGCGATAGATCGCTTCGCTCACACTGCGCGTCACCGAGTCCAACAACTGCTGGCTCTCCCGCACCGTGAGCTCGGCCTGCCGGCGCTCGGTGATGTCCTCGTGCACACACACCACCTCGGTCAGTTCGCCGTTGCCATCGAACACGGGAAAGAACACCGCCCCAATCCATCGCACCTCCGTCCCGGTGGTGGGATGAATCAGGAACGGAATCGGCGGCACCTGCACCACGTCGCCCTGGAACGCGGCACGGACATGGTCCGCCACTCCGGCGGCCTCGAGCTGCGGGTCGGTCAGCACGTTGAACTGCGCCGCCAGCGACGCGTCACTGCGAAATAACCGGCGCCACGCCGCGTTCACCCGTCGTGTCGATCCGTCCGGGGCGAACACCTGCATGCTCTGCGGCGATTGCTCGAACAACATCTGCCATCGCGTCGCGTCCGCATGCGCAGTCGCACACGCGCCCGTCGACACGACGGAACCCGTCGCGCCCTCCGCCTCGGCTCGGCTCATCTCCGATCCTGCCATGGTCGACACAGACTACCCATTCAAGCGCTCGCGTGAATCCAGAACTCGCCCCCCACCGCAACGCTCCCCTTTCGGGGCATGGTGCGTTCCCTCCCCGCGGCGGTATGAAGGGAGGCGTGATGAACGCCACACTCTTTCTTCCGACCCGCGACCGCACCGGGACCGGCACGCGCCCGACCCTCGCCCCTTTCGAGGCGGCCACCATCCGGATTCCGGTCACCCCCGGAAATCGGACCCGGCTACGCCAACTGCGCGCGCGCGAGCTTCAGCCCTGGATCGCCTCCGGCCTCGCCCCGGCGCCACAGAGAACTCCGAGGCCCGGGACGACGGGTTCCGATCGCGAATCGCAGGCGATCCTGGTCGTGCTGGGGACCGCGGCCCTCGCGCTGCTGCTCCAGTCCAACGCCTTCCTCACCGTGGTGCTCGAGCAATGGGATTCGCTGCGCGAGGTGATCGCGACCCGCCTCCTCTAAACGCGATGCCCGGGTGCGCTCGGCCCCGCCGGAGAACGCTTATTCCTCCCTCACCTGCACCCCGCGAGCCCGGACCAGTTCCACCAGCCGCGGCCAGTCCAGGACGCGAGCGATGTTCAGGTAGTCGGGTCCTTCGCGCCACGAACCGGGCCGGTGCTGAACGGCGATACGTTCCACGGGCGCAACAAACAGGGACGCGGCCAGCGTGTTGATCGCCATGAGCCCCGAGGAGGACAGGGTGATACCGGAGGCGCCGTTTTGCAGGGTCCTCACCGCCACCACGCCGCGAGCGATGTCCCGCACGCGCATGCCGTCCACGGTCTGACCGAGCAGCATGAACCGCCTCCGGATCTGGATCTGCCGGGCCTCGTCGCCGGACCATCTCCCCTCCCCAATGCCGCGCGGCTCGAGGAACGCCACTGCCGAGGCCAGTTCACCAGCCTCCGCCAGCCAACCCTCCAGGTTCCGCTGGCTCCAGTCCGCGGGGGCCTCCGCGTCCACGACGCGCAACAGGACTCCTTTCGCTCCTGCGGCGGTCCCCTCCGTGCGCGTGAGCCAGTGGAGTCGGAGCGGCACTTCCGCCTGGCTCTCCAACTCCCAGGTTTCGTGCTGCCAGTCTCCCCGGCGCACGCGTTGCACGCGCGTCATGCTCACCGCACCTTCCACCGATTCCCGCGGCCAGCCCGCAAACACGCGCTCCCGCAACACGCGCGTCCATTCCTCCACCGACTCGGAGGCAGGCGCCCACGAGCCTTCCCGCGGCCCAAACCACTCCTGCGCCCGCGTATTCCGTTGATCGTCGGGCAGGCGCGAGAAAACCCGCAGATCCTCGGGCGGAATCAACTTGAGCGCGGCATCGCGAATCACGCCGTCGCCTGCCTCCAGGTGCCGGGCAAACCAACGGAACACCGGCACCTGCAAATCCTGGGTGTCCTCGTGTCCTCCCGGACCGATCACCAATCCGAGCCGGTCCGCCACCCCGAGTGCTGCATACACGCCGCGCGTCCCCGCGTGCAAACGCTGCACGCCGTCCAACGGGAAGATCGGGTCCGCGTCGGTGTTCACGATGAGCAACGGCCGCGGTGCGAACAGCGCGGCGTTGAGCACGAAATCCCACCGGTGCGCGTTGACGAAGTACATGCAGTCGCAGTGGCCTTCCACCACGCCCTCCACCACGTGATTCTCCTGGTCGGTGATGCCCGCGACGGGAGCCGCGGCCCGCACGCGTTCGTCCAGGGCGGCGGTCGTCCAGGTGTAGCTTCCGCCCCCACTGCGCCCGGTCATCCCGAGTCGGGTGGCGTCCACCTCGGGCCGGGACTCGAGATAATCCAGCGCGCGCATGGCGTTCCACGCTTCCACGCCAGCCGGCGTGTAGCCGCGCGAATTCCACCACCACTGTCCGAGCCGGTACGTGCCGTGGTGATCCCCTTCGATTTCCCCCAACTGCAACGTGTCGAGGAGCAGCGCAATGACGCCGTGGCGCGCGAGCCAGATCCCATGATGCTGGTAGCCGGTCTTGTTCCCGCAGCTCGCGCCCTGGCTCACCACGCGCGCGTGGCCACAGACATAGAGCACCGCCGGCAGGGGTTTCGTGATCTCACGCGGGCGGTAGAGGTTCGCCGTGACGTACAACCCCGGGCTCGACTGGAAATGCAGTTTCTCCACCACGAACCCATCACCCTCCAAGGTTCCTGTGACGGTGGCGCGAAGGTCGGTCCGTTCAGGGAGTGGCCAAAGGCCAAGCATCTCCAGCAGTTCACGACGGAGGACCTCGCGCCGAGCCGGCCATCCCGCCGCATCCATCGTCGCAAGGCGGGTCATGGCCAGGCGACGGATCTCCCCAGCCTCCGCCTGGAAGTACCGCGCCAGGGCGCCATCCGCTCCCGCGGCGTCCAACGGCAACGCCCGCGTCGGACGCGCTGCCCCCACGGCGTCCAGCACCAGGACATGGAACAGCAGTGCGGCCATGGTGGTGACCCGCAGCACGGAGCGCATGGTCGGCACCCTGCGCGACCCGCCACGTCCCATCAAGCGCGCGACCCGCGCCACCGGTTCCCCTCCGAGGGGAAACCCAGTGACGCGGGTCGTCAGCTCAGACCACGCGTGTTACTCGGCTGCCGGCGCACCGTGACGGGGCCCTTTGCCTCCGCGCGGACCCCCGCGTCCCGCACCCGCCGGACCACGCCCGACACCGGCATGCGCCGGGCGCAACTCCTCCACGGTCAACTGCCCGTCCTGGTTGGCATCCAGCGCGAGCAACGCCTTGGAAGCGTTGGCAATCTCGGCGGCATCCAGGACGCCATCCAGGTTGGCGTCCAAGGCCGTGATCACCGGGGAGCGGCGGGGAGCGCGCTCCGGGCGTTCGGCGTTGTTGCCCGCATCCTGGGCGATCACGGCGGTCACGCAGGCCACGGCGACGAGGGTGGAGGCGAGGAGCGTCTTGGTGATGGTCTTCATAGTGTTCCTTCTTGGTTTCGTTCGTTCTCGGTTTCGTTGGTTCGTGTCGTCCGTCGCGTTCGCATCCCGCGCCGATCGACGTGCCTAGGAAACACCCGGACTGTGAGTGCCTGATGTGCGGGGAGGAGAGATTTGTAAGGCGTGCGTAAAGATCCCTCCGCCGGAATCCGGAGATCCCCTTGCACTTTCCGCTCGCCACCGGCTCCGGCGCGCATTGCGATGGCAGCCATGCTGATCCCGGCGAGTCGCCGCGCTTCCCCACCGTCGTCCCACTCCGCCACCCACCCCGGCCGCCCACCCATCGCCCGCTGGGCGATCGGTTGGCTCGGGACCCTCGCGCTGGCGGGAGCCGCGGGACTGGCCCTCGCCCCCCTAGCACGCGGCGCCGAGCCGGAATTGCGTCCCGAGGATCTGCCGCATCTGCCGGCGTTGGAACCCTCCGAGGCACTCCGGAGCTTCGAGGTAGTGGAAGGGTTCCGACTCGAGCTCGCCGCTCATGAACCGCAGGTGGTGGATCCGGTGGCGTTCACCTTCGACGAACGCGGGCGGCTTTACGTGGTCGAGATGCGCGACTACTCGGAACGCCGGCCGGAGCGCCTCGGTCGTGTGCGACGCCTCGAGGACCGCGACGGGGACGGCGTGTACGAGACCGCCCAGGTGTTTCTCGAGGACCTGCCTTGGCCCACCGCCGTGACCTGCTGGGCCGGCGGCATCTTCGTGGGCACCACGCCGGACGTGCTCTACGCGCGGGACGACGACGGGGACGGGCGGGCGGAGATCCGCGAAACCGTGTTCACCGGTTTCGCCAGCGACTACGCCCCCTACGCCACCAACCAACTCAACGTCCAGGCCCTCCTCAATTCCTTTCATTGGGGTCTCGACGCCCGCATCCACGGCTCCTCCGGCATGAGCGGGGGCAAAGTGACCCTGGTCGACTCGCCGTTCACACGCCAGTGGCGCGAACGCGGACGCCGCCCCGGATCCGCTCCGGTGTCGACGCCCCCCCAACCCGCCCTCGACCTGCGAGGCCGGGATTTCTCCTTCGACCCGCACACGCTGGAACTGCGCGCCGAGACCGGCGGCGGCCAGCACGGCATGTCCTTCGACGACTTTGGCAGGAAGTTCCTCTGCTCGAACTCCGACCACCTGCAAATCGCGCGGTATGACGACCGCTATGTCGGCGGCAACAGCTGGCATCCGCTCCCCTCGCCGCGGGAAAGCATCGCGGTGGATGGCCCCGCCGCACCCGTCTTCCGCATCAGCCCGGAAGAACCGTGGCGCGTGATTCGCACGCGCTGGCGGGTCACCGGACTCGTTCAGGGCCTCATCGAAGGCGGCGGCCGGTCCAGCGGCTACTTCACCAGCGCCACCGGACTCACCATCTACCGCGGCGATGCCTATGGACCCGGCACCGCCGGCGACGCGTTCGTCGCGGACTGCGGCAGCAACCTCATTCACCGCAAAAAGCTAAGCCGGGAAGGATGCGACTGGACCGGACAACGCGCACCCACCGAAAAGGATCGTGAGTTCATCGCCTCGCGCGACACCTGGTTCCGGCCGGTTCAATTCGCCAACGCACCCGATGGCTGCCTGTGGTTCGCCGACATGTATCGCGAAGTGATCGAGCATCCGTGGTCGCTGCCGCCCAACCTGAAACGCCTGATCGATCTCAACTCCGGCTCCGATCGCGGCCGGCTGTACCGCATCGCCCCTGCCGCCGGCACCCTGCGCCGACGGGTCGACCTGGCGGCCTTGCCACCCGAGGATTGGATCAAAACGCTCTCCCACCCCAACGGCTGGCACCGGGACGCCGCGTCGCGACTCCTCGTGCAAAGCCGGAACCCCGCCCTTCTCGCCCCGCTACGCGAAGCGGCCCGAAAAGCCCCCTCCGCCCTGGGTCGGCTCCACGCCCTGCACACCCTGCACGCCCTCGGCGAACTCCCTCCCCTCCTCGCCGCACAAGCGCTGAGTGACGCCTCTCCCGAAGTGCAGGCACACGCTCTCCGTCTCACCGAGGAACTGCTCGGCTCCACGCCGATCCCTCCGGATTCCCCCTTCGTCACGGCGCTCCGCGATCTCGCCCACGGAGCACCCGAGCCGCGCCTCCAACTCGCACTGAGCCTCGGCTCGCTGCGCCCGCCGAATCGCGCGTCGCTCCTCGCCGAACTGCTCCGCTCCACCCGCGGCCAGTCCGGTGAAGGATTGATCACCGACGCCGCCGTGGCCGCCGCACGCGAGGATCTGCTCCCCGTCTTCCAATCGCTCGCTGCTTCCACCACCGGTCCCGGCCAGACCACCCCAGCCACGCTGGCGCTCCTGGCCGGCGCCCTCGGCCGGCGCCACCAGGCCGGAGAAATCGAGACCACGCTCGGCCTGCTGGCCCGCGGAACCCCCGATGCCGGTTCGCTGCGCGTCGCGACGCAGTTCGCCGCCGGCCTCGCCACCGCGGGCTCGCCGCTCTCCAAAGTCGCCACGGTCCAGACACTCCAGGGGCTCCACGCCTTCGCCTCGCAGAGACTCACCAATCCCACTCCCACCACCGCGGACGTCGACCTCACGCGCGACGCGATCCGCTTCCTCGCCGAGCTCGATCCCTCAGGCAGCCGCTCCGCCCTGGCCGAGCTGCTGCACCGCAGTCGCCCTCCCAGCCTGCAACGAACCGCGGTGGATACCTTGTTCCGACTCGACGCGCGTGACGGCTGGTCGGCCGCGCTCCGTCGCTGGAACGACCTCGCCGCCGAGACGCGCACCGGAGTCCTCGACCTCCTCCTGCGACAGTCGACCGGTCCGGAACTGCTCCTCAACGCCCTCGCCGACCAGCAGGTCGCCTCGTCCAGCCTGAGCGCGGCCCACGTCACCGCCTTGCGCTCCAGCGACCAACCCGCGACGCGCCGTCGCGCCCAGGAACTGCTCGGCGCTCCGCCCGCCAGCCGATCCGACGCGATCGCGTCCATTCTGCCGGCGTTGAACCTGACCGGCGATCCGACACGCGGCGCCGCTCTCTACACCGCGCAGTGCGCCACCTGCCACCGACTGGGCGGTCAAGGCCATGCGCTCGGTCCCGACCTGGAAAGCGTGCGCTCGCAGCCGAAGGAGAAACTCGTGGTCGCCATCGTCGATCCCAACCGCGAAGTGCAACCGGCGTTCCTGACCACGACGGTGGAGACGACGGACGGCGAAGCGGTCACCGGCCTGGCGGCACCCGGTGCCGCCGATCCCCTGGTGCTGCTCCAGGCAGGCGGCATCTCCACCCCGATTCCGCGCGCGAAGATCCGAACGACCAAGCCCGACGGCCGATCCCTCATGCCCGAGGGCTTCGAATCCACGCTGACCCACCAACAGATGGCCGACCTGCTCTCGCTGCTCACCGGCGTGCCCTGAAGGCTCCAACCCCGGCGGCGGTCCTTCTGGGCGTGTCCTTCGTGGGCTCGGCCGTCATCCCGCGGCCGCGGGACGGGGATGCTCCGACCTCGCCGCCGCGGACACGCCCAAAACCCCTCGCCGCAGGACCCCACTCACTTTTCAGCCCGGCTCCCAGCCTTGACCCCGCCGCCACACTCGCCCACAACGCACGCATCACCCCGCGCCCTCGCATGCACCTGATCCGCACCCTCGCCCTGACCGGTTGCTTCCTCGCCTCCCCGGCGGCCCCGCTCCTCACTCCGGTCCCAGCGGTGGCGGCGGACGCCGTCGTCGCGGACGCCCAGCTCCCGTTCCAATTCGATCGCAATGTCATGGTGCCGATGAAGGACGGGGTTCGGCTGGCCACTCATGTTTACCGACCCCGAGGCGAGGGCCGCTACCCGGTCATCCTGCTGCGGACGCCTTACGGCAAACCCGACCAAAACTGGGGCGAGATCAAACGCTACCTGCCCGCCGGCTACGCCTTGGTGGCGCAGGACTGCCGCGGCCGTGGACAGTCCGAGGGCACTTGGAATCCGTTCTTCCTCGATCGCGAGGACGGCCTCGAAACCCAGGCCTGGTTGGGGAAGCAGCCCTGGTGCAACGGCGATATCGGCACCTCCGGCGGATCCTACGGCGGCTGGACCCAATGGGCCTCGGCCCCCGGCGCCACGCCACATCTGAAGTGCATGGTGCCCGTGGTCCCCTTCGCAGAGGTGTACGAAGACATCGCCTACCCCGGCGGTGCCTTCCAGTTGGCGCTGCTGCTCGGTTGGGGTGCCTCGGTGGCGGGAGTCAATCTGCCCCCCGACAAACTGGCCGAGGCCTATCGACACCTCCCGCTCAGCACGCTGGGCGATCAGTTCGAACGCAAGATCGGTTACCTCAACGACTGGGCCACCCACCCAACTCCGGACGAGTACTGGCAACGCCGCGGCATCGGTCCCACCCATGCCGCCGTCACCGTGCCCGTGCTCAATATCGGCGGGTGGTACGACATCTTCTCCAAGACCACGCTCGATCTCACTGACCGCGTGCGGGAAGGCTCCACCAACCGCGCCATGCGCCGCAATCAGACGGTGGTCATGGGCCCATGGGCCCACGGCGTCGGCGCCCGCAAAGTGGGCGAACTCGATTTCGGCGATGAGGCCGTCGCACCCATCGGCGACTGGCAGTTCAACTGGTTCGAATTCTGGCTCAAGGGCCGCGATACCAAGGTCGAGAACTGGCCCGCCTACCGCCTCTTCGTGATGGGGGAAAACCGCTGGCGCAACGAGCACGAGTGGCCCCTGGAACGGACGCGCTTCACGCCGCTCTACCTGCGCAGTGGCGGCCGCGCCAATTCACTGCGCGGCGACGGCGCGCTGACCTTCGACCTTCCCCCCGCCGAAGGCACCGACACTTTCGTCTACGACGGCGATCGCCCCGTGCCGACCCTCGGCGGCAACAACCTCGTGGGCGCTGCCGCCGGCCCCATGGACCAGACCTCCGTCGAGCAGCGGGACGACGTGCTCGTCTACACCACCGAACCCCTGACGCAACCCGTCGAGGTCACCGGCCCGGTCAAAGCGATCCTCTTCGCCGCGTCGAGCGCGCCCGACACCGATTTCACCGCTAAACTGGTCGACGTTCACCCGGACGGACGCGCCTTCAACCTGTGCGATGGCATCCAACGCGCGCGCTGGCGCAATAGCCGCACCCAACCCGAACCCCTCACCCCCGGAAAGGTGGAGCGTTTCGAGATCGACCTCTGGGTCACCAGCAACCTGTTCCAACCCGGCCACCGTCTCCGCGTCGAGATCAGCAGCAGCAACTTCCCGCGCTTCGATCGGAATGCCAATTCCGGCAAGCCGCACGGCACGGACACCGAACTCCTCGAAGCCACCCAGACCGTCCGCCACGGCGGCGCCTTCGCCTCCCACCTCCTCCTGCCCATCATCCCGCGGTAGGCTCAGAACTCGGGTTTCGGAGGCCCGACGTGCCGGATCCACACCCGGCCCAGGTCACGGCGCGACGCCAAGTCGCGCACACCCCATTCACCCCCAACATCTTAAACACTTACACAACAGAAGTGTTTTAAAACACTTGTGTTGTACAACGGTTTTGTTGTGAAGTCGGGCCGCGCCCTAAGGAGACCGTTATGCCCCTCGATTACACCACCAAATCGTACGGCCGAAACGCGGAGGTGAAGGCCCACTACCAGTCCTTCGAAAACGATCACGACGTCGCCATGCCCGGACCCCGGCGGCTCGGCAAAACCTTCGTCCTGGATCGCCTCGTCGAGGCCTCCACCCAACGCGGGTGGCACGCGCTCAAAATCGACGTCGCCGGTTGTGACAGTGCCCAGAAAGTCTTCCGCGAGTTCTGCGACCAGATCGGACGCCATCTCAAGGGCGGCCAGTTGCTCATCCTCTGGCTCGCCCAGCGCTTCGCCCAACTCTGGTCCCCCCGCAGCGATGGCTCGGGACCTTGGTACCAGGACCTCCTGAGCCTCGACCAGGAGCTGTGGTTCGGTCGGCTGCTCGCGGGCATGAACCAGGATCCCACGCATCGCTGGGTCCTGCTGATCGACGAACTGCCGATCTTCCTGAAGGCCCTGCATGACCGCGGACCCGAAGGCGTCGCCCAGGCGCGCGATTTCATGAATCTCCTGAGCCGGTGGCGCGAGGCGCATCCACGGGTGCGCTGGTTGATCACGGGTTCCATCGGCATCGAGCCGCTGGCCAAGGCAGGGAACTACATGGGTGTTCTGGCCAAGTTCCAACCCTTCGAACTTGAACCCCTCACCGAATCCCAGGCGATCGACCTGATCCAAGACCTCGCCCGGGAAGGTCGACTCCCGCACCGATCGATCATCACCCAGGTGGAGGCCCAGGCTCTCGTGGCCGAAGTGGGGTGGAGGGCGGCCTACTACCTGGAGGCGCTCGCGCAAAAACTCGCCGGCGAACCGACCCATGACCAAGCCGTCGCCGCACGCCTGGTGGCGGAGGCCGTCGAACGCCTGCTCCACCCCGCGCAGATGAGCACGTTCGGAACCTGGGAGGAACACCTCCGCAAACATTACCCGGAACCCGATCGCACCCTCGCGTTCAAGATCCTGGCCGTGCTGTCCAAGCGGCCTGGACCGATCCCCCTGAACGCCATCCTCGCCTCGTTGAATCACCCGGAGATGGATCGCGCGAAGCTTCAGCCTTTGCTCACCCGGCTGCACGTGGAAGGGTTCATCAGCGCGTCGGGCTTCGAAGACGACACGCTCACCTGCATGTTCCGCAATCCCCTGCTGCGTCGTTGGTGGCTTCGTTATCCTCCCCACCCGACCGCCTGAGCGCCACGCCCTCATGGATCTCACCTATTTCAATCCGCGGTCGCAAAGCGAAGCAGACTTCCTCGCCTGCTTCGTCGCTCGGCTGGACGTTCTGGAATACTTCCTCCAACAACTTCGCAGCCTCGGTCCCCAGGAGTCGGCCCGTCACTATCTCATCGTGGCCCCTCGCGGATTCGGAAAAACCTCCCTCCTGCGCCGCCTCGCCATCGAGACCCGTTCCCGGCCGGACCTGCGTGAGCGCTTCCTGCCGCTCACCTTCCGCGAGGAACAACACAACGTCATCAGCCTGGATGTGTTCTGGCGCAATTGCCTCGAGTCCCTGCTCGAGGCGCGTGAAGACGAAGAGGCGTCCCCCGAGGAACTCAGTGCCATCGAGGCCGCCTGGTCCCGACTCGCCCCTCGCCAACGCCTGCCCCGCGAAGAGCAGGATGGCTCACCGGCCTGGGAAGAACTCCGCCGCCGCTGCGACCACTTGAAACGCCGTCCCGTGCTGCTCATCGATAACCTCGATTCGCTACTCGCGGGGTTGAGCGAAACGCACCAATGGACCCTCCGACGCCGCCTCCAACAGAACGACGGCCCCGTCCTCCTGGCCGCGTCATCGCGACCTCTGGAATCCGCTCAAGATCCGAAGGCTCCCTTCTTCGACTTCTTCAAGA
>JADLFD010000045.1 GCA_020845805.1 Verrucomicrobiales bacterium
CCAATCCGATATCCATCTCCGAAGTCGCGGCGAGGTGGCTGAAGGCCGGATGGTCACGCTGGTAGTCGAGGAACAGGGGATAGTTGAAATGAAAATCCGTCCCCCCGTTGCGACGAGCCTCGCCCACAAGCACCAGACGTTCCGGATCCCGTACCGGCAGCGGCCGCACCAGCAGCTTGTCGACCACACTGAAAATCGCGGTGTTGGCACCGATCCCGAGCGCCAGGGTCAGGGCGGCCACCGCCACAAAACCCGGGTGCTTGCACAATTGACGGAAGGCGAAACGGAGATCCTGCATGGGAGGAGCGGATGAGGGGGGAGATCGAGGGAAGGACGCGGTGGAGAGGGTTCAGCCCTCGTTTCGCAGCGCGATGAGGGGTTCGACACGCGCCGCCCGGCGCGCGGGGATCCAGCAGGTTACCAGGGTGATCCCCAGGATGACCGCCACCATCGTGGCGAGGGTGAGTGGATCCGCGGGTTGAACGCCGAACAGGTAGGTCTTGAGGCCGGTGGAGAGGATCAAGGATACCGCGAGTCCCAGCCCCACACCCAGCCCGGCAAGGCGGAGTCCTTCCATCAACAGGAGACGCAGGATATCCAGTCGTTGTGCGCCCACCGCCATGCGGATGGCCATCTCGCACCGGCGCGAACCTGCGGCCATCGACAGCACTCCGTAGATGCCCACCGCCGCCAGCACGCAGGCGGCAAGGGCGAAGCCGCCCAGGAGGTTCATGGCGAAGGTGCGTGAGGCAACCGATTCGTCGCGGATTTGCTCCAGGGTTCGGATGTTCTCCACCGCCACGGTGGGATCGAGCGCGCGAAGTTCCTTTTGCACGGTTGTCGCCAGCGCCCGCGGATCGGATTGCGTGCGTAACACGAGATGCTTGGAGAACGCGCCGGACTGCCAGAAGGGCAGGTAGATCTCCGGCGCCGCGGCCTCCGTCAGGGTGTCGGTGCGGGTGTTGGCAAGGATCCCGACGATCTCGACCAGGTTCGTGCGATTGCCGGGGAATCGCAGGCGGCGCCCCAGGGCGCTGCCGCCCGGGAAGTAGCGGTCCGCGGCCGCCTGGTTGACGATGGCTACCCGGGACGCGGCATCATCGTCGCTCGTGCGGAAGGGACGGCCCTCGATCAGCCGCAGTCCCAGGGCGGTGAAGTAGTCGGGCGTCACCGAGCGGAGGGGCAGGACCGGACGATCCTTGTCCAGGGCGGGCGCCGCCTGGCCGTCGACTTCGAACGTGCTTTCCCATTTGTTGCCGGTGAGCGGCACGCCCCAGGCAAAGGCCGCGGCCTGGACCCCGGGCAATTGGGCGACGCGTTCGAGGGCCGTGGAATGAAAACCGAGCCAGTTCGTGCCCACCGTGGTGACGCTCAGGGTGAGGACGCTCTGGGTGTCATAGCCGGGGCGGACTTGGGCGAGGGATCGGACGGTTTGGATGAGGAGGCTGGCACCGACCAGGAGCGCGAGGGTGAGGGCGATCTGCACCGCGGCGACTCCGCCCAGGAGACGCCGTTCGGTGCGTCCCGCGCTGGCGGTTCGGCCACCGGCCTTCAACTCCTTCGAAGGGTGACGTCGGAGGGCACGCCAGGCGGGCAACAACCCTGCCGCAAGACCGGCGACAAGCGCCGCGCCCAGGCAGAACACGAATACCGGCCAGCCCAAGCGCACCGCGTCCAGGCGCGGGATGGAAGCGCCCGCGATCCACCTCAGCGCATCCAGACTGACCACGGCCAGCAGAAGGCCGAGCACGCCGCCGAGCAGCGCGAGGAGCACACTTTCGCACAGGATCGGCCGGCAAATCTGCAGCGAGCCCGCCCCCAGGGCGGAGCGCAGCGCATACTCATGCTGCCGTTGCAGTCCGCGGGCCAGGAGGAGTCCGGCGGCATTGCCACAGGCGATCAGGAACACCAGCGCCACGGCGCCGGTCACCGGCATCAACAGGCGGCGTCCCTCCCGATTCATCTCGGTGGCCAACGGCTGGAGCCGCGCGGCGAATCCTTGGAACTCCGGCTCACCCCGGGCCTGGCGTTCGGTCATCGAGGCGATCTCCGCCTGGGCCTCCGCCGGCGACACGCCCGGGCGCAGGCGGGCGACCACATAGGCGGCGGGAGCCTTCAAGTTTCCCGGCGGCCGGGTCGGAAGCCAGTAGTCCACTTTGGCGTCGACGTTGTAATTCGGCTCCTGCGCCACGTTCGGCGTCGGAAGGAACCTCACCGCGGGCGGCATCACGCCCACCACCGTGTGCCGGTGTGGGGAGCGGCTGATCTGGATGGTCTGACCGACGATGTGAGGATCCCCGTGGAAACGTCGCTGCCACAAGTCGTGTCCGAGGATGACCGTGGTCGCGTTATCGGGTTTGAGGTCGGAATCGTCAAACGGCCGGCCCAGGGCCAGGTGAAGTCCCAGCACCTGGAAGTACTCCGGCGTGACACGCATGCCCTCGATGGATTCGCTGCCCTCCGGAAGCACCAGGAAATTGAACGTCCATCCGAAGGCGGCGAGGGAATCGAGCGTCCTGGATTCCTTCTGCCACTCCAGCCATTGCGCCGCCGGCCACCCGCGTGTGCTGCGCTGGCCGTCGGTGCGGGTGGATTGAATGAGCACGAGACGGCCGGGATCCCGATAGGGCGGCGGGGTGAGGAGCACGCCCTGGATCAGGCTGAACACGGTGGTGGTGGCTCCGATGCCGAGCGCCAGCGTGAGCACGGCCAGGGCGGTGAAACCCGGATTCTTGAGCACCTGACGGAAGGCGAACTTGAGATCGTTCATGGCATGGTCGAGGTCGCTTCGGGACGGGAACGGGATCCAGGATTGGTCGGAGCTCGAGAGATTGACAGCGGGCGTGCGGATGAAACCCAAACCGCCTGGCCGATCGGCTCAGGTCCGGTGCGCTTCGCTATCCTCGTGCCCTCGGCCGCCACCACGCCGGGCGGCTGGTCACCCCGCGCGAAGGCTGGTGTCACCGGACGCTCGACCGGGTGCATCGGGCAGGCCAGCAGACGCAGAAGCGAGGAGGCGGGTTTCATGAGTTGGCATTCCAGGCCGGTGCCGGTCCGGAGACAGCGGCGGGCCGGACCAGAGTCCCGTGGGAAGCACCTGAGATGCCAGCGTCGGACCCTCCTCCAAGCGTGGCCTGGCGAGCGGTCGCGAGCCATCGTGGTACGGATCCCGCCCGGTTGCGGGATGGCGGCTTCCCGAACGTGGGACGAGTTTGTGGGCGAAGCGCCCCGGCCGAACCTGGCGCGACGAACGTTGCCGTGGGTATCGGACCCGACGTGACCACCCTCGCGATGTCCATCGCTCGGGTCGCGGAGCGCAAACGCTGCTACCCTCCGCGCCGTTCTCCTGCCACCATGCCGGGGCTGAACATTGAGGAGACCATGGGTGGAATCCCCTCAGTCGAGTTGAAGGGTCGATGATGTTTCCTGGGGCACACGACAAACAGCAAACGGGCGGGATGGATCCGCGCCCGGATTTTCCCACCACACAATGGACCCTGGTGATGCGAGTGCGTCACGGGGGCGAGGTGTGTCGGGTGGCGTTGCAGGAACTCTGCTCCCTCTACTGGTATCCCATTTATGTGTTCCTGCGGCGACAGGGGTACGCGCCGCATCACGCCGAGGACTTGACCCAGGGATTCTTCATCAAACTGCTCAACGACGAGAGCCTCGCCGTCGCGGATGAAGCCAAAGGACGGCTGCGCACTTTCCTCCTGCAACATCTCAAGCGCCACCTCGTCGACCAGAAGCGTTTTGATCACGCGCTCAAGCGCGGGGGCGCGACCCAGACCATCTCCTTCGAAGAGGAGCATGCCGAGGAGCGCTACGCGCGTGAACCGTTGGATCTGCGCGATCCGGAGCGTCTCTTCAGCCAGGCCTGGGCCCGGGAGCTGATCGGCGGAGTGCGGGAGAAGCTGCGCGCGGATTTCGATGACACCAAGCGTCCGGAGGCATTCGAGGTGCTGCTTCCTTTTCTGCTGCTGGATGACGAGCCCCCCACGTATCGGGAGGTCGCTGCGCGCTTGCGGGCCACCGAGGTTTCGGTGCGGTTGATGGTCCATCGGCTGCGCGTCAAGTTCCGCGCGCTCCTCCGCGATGAGGTGGCGCGAACGGCTGGATCCAGCGCCGACATTGAGGCCGAGTTGGAATGGCTGAAGTCGGTTCTCTGCCAGCCATGAGTTCACCGGAGCGCACATCCACCGGAGGCAAAGGTCGCTGGCAGCCTCCTGCGTTGGACGAAATGCAGACCCTCCTGCCCGCGTTCCGCTTCGAAGCCCTTCTCGGGCGAGGTGGGATGGGAGTCGTGTTCCGGTGCACCCAGGTTTCGCTCCATCGTCCAGTCGCCATCAAGGTTCTCCCCAGGGAGTTGTGGAGCGACGGAGATTCCACCTTCGCCGCGCGCTTCCGACACGAGGCGCTCACCATGGCGAAACTCACCCATCCCGGCATCGTCACCGTGTTTGATGCCGGGGAAGCGGGAGGCTTCCTCTACATCGTCATGGAGTACGTGGATGGGACCGATCTGGCGCGCCTGATTCAGCAGGAGGGAAGGGTGGCTCCTGATCAGGCGTGTCGATGGCTTGAGTCGGTCTGCGAAGCCCTGCATCACGCGCACCGACAAGGTGTCGTTCATCGCGACATCAAACCCGCCAACCTGCTCCTGACCCGCGAGGGCGTCGTCAAAATCGCGGACTTCGGGCTGGCCCGACACCTGGATGAGACGCTCGCCGGAGGGCTGACCAGGACCAACCTCGCCATCGGCACCCCCGACTTCCTGGCGCCCGAGGCCTGGACTCCCGAAGTGCCTCTGGATGGGCGGGCGGACATCTATGCCGTAGGGGTGACGCTTTACCAGATGCTGACCGGCGAAGTTCCTCGGGGACTGTGGGAGATGCCGAGTTTGCGGGTGGGCACCGATCCGCGATTTGACGGGGTCATCGAACGCGCGATGCAGCCGAAGCCCGAGGCGCGCTACCGGTCTTCCACCGAGATGCGGTTGGATCTTGAACGCATTCGGACCGAGCCGGCGGTGGCCGCGGCTCCTGCCGTCGCGGAGGAGCGCCCGGGGAGATCTTCGCCGGGGAATGGGAACAGTGCGACGACCTGGTCTTCCGGGAGACTCGTTCTCGGCGCGGTGGCCTCGCTGGCTCTCTTGGCAGTGATCGTGGTGCTGATGCTGGCACGCCCGGGACCGCGAGGGGAGATGCACGAATCCGCGGCGACGGGAGAGAGGATTCCGCGCACAGAGTTTACGGTGCGCGATGCGGCGCGCTGGCTGCTACGTGAGAAGGCCCAATTCCGAATCCTCCGCGAGGGCATCGAGGTTCCGGTGACGTCCGAGCAGGAGCTCCCCTCGGGTGACTTCGAGATTGTCTATTTGTGGTTCGACCGGTGGGCGTCCTCGCCGCCGCAGCCTCCTCCGCCCGAGAAGGAGTTCGAGGTGCTTCGAGCAGTGAAGAGCTTGCGCTTTGCGTTCCTTCGCATGCCCGGTCTGACCGAGACAGCCTTCGAATTCCTGGCGGGCAATGCCGAGCTTCGAACCGTGCATATCGCCTGTCCCGAGGCAATTACCGACGGCGTGCTGGTCCACCTCGCCGGACTTCGGCACCTGGAGGATTTGGCGATCAGTCATTCGCCCCAGTTCACTGGGCGGGGGTTGGCCGGGTCCGCGTGGCTAGGCAGCATTCAGAAAGTGGACTTTCTCTACGCGACGCTGGAGGAGGAATCCCTGCGGGTTCTGGCGGCATGCCCGCGTCTGGAGGACGTGAGGCTGGAGGGAACATCGATCACACGGGAGGGCCTGCAGACGCTGCTGCGGGCGCGGGGAATCAGCGTCCTTAATCTTGGGAACTGCGCCCACCTGACCGAGGACGATTTCATCGAGTTCCTGCCCCAGTTCTCGGGACTGCGGGAACTCGAAGTGCCCTATAGCGCGTTTGGTGACGAGGCGCTGAAATCGGTGACCAACCTCAGGGGACTCGCCAGGCTTCGGCTGACCGGGAGCAAAGTGACGGATGCTGGACTGGCCGCATTGGCGCCTCTGACTCGTCTCGAATTGGTGAATGTGGGTCACACGAGCGTGACCCAGGAAGGGATCGCCGCCTTCGAGAAGGCGCATCCCCAGTGCCGAATCGAGCGGTGAAGGTTCTCGCGGCACGGTGCCGCGTAGCGTCGAGGTCTGGGCTTCGGGGAATCCCACCGGGAAAGAATTCGGAGATTTCTTGAAACACCCGCGCCGGGTTTTCGAAAGGGGTGGGATGGAACGAATACCACCCTGAGCGCGCCCTATGCTCATTCGAAGAACCCCTCCCATGATACGTTGTACTCGATTGCTCCGGATGCTCCTGGGCTTACTGCCTAGCCTGGGTTTACTGCTGGCCTGCTCCCCGCCGGTCCAAGCCCAGCCGAACCTTCTGAAAGACGGCAGTTTCGAAGCCGGGGTGGCGCCCGGAGGCGTCCAGTTGCTGGCGCCACCCAGCTACCAAAGCTGGAAGCTGCTCCCAGGCGGCGACAAATATGGAATCGTCGGTCTTCCCAACGACAAGGAAATCGGGGTGCCTCCGTTCGCCGGTCCGGACGCCTTCTTTCTGACCGACGCGGGGATGAGCCAGGCCTTTCCGACCACGCCGGGACGCCAATACCAGGTCACCCTGCATGCCAATGGTGTCCTTTCGAGGCCTGGATCCTTGGCGCTGAGGGTTTACGACTCCGCCAATGCGGCGCGGACCAACTTGACCGCCGATTTCTCCTCGGCGGGGGGAGGGATCTGGGCCCGTCGCGAGTTCCTCTTCACGGCCTCGGGAACCAATTCCACGCTGGAGATCAAGAGTGGCGAAAACGAGGTGGTCTTGTTGGACGAAATCTCGGTCAGCCTGCCGGTTGCGGAGGTCACCGTGTTTGGAACGGAAGAGCGCGCGTTAACCAAGGATGAAACGACCGACGACTCGGTCATCGTCGAAACCACGAGTCCCACGGCATCCATTCATAATAACGCCAGCCGGAATACTCGCTCCTTGAGCCAGATCGGTTCGGGAACCCTCATCATCG
>JADLFD010000046.1 GCA_020845805.1 Verrucomicrobiales bacterium
CGGGGGTGAATGAACTCCAGATCAGCGGCACGCCCGCCGCCGGCCCGCCGCCACGCCTGAAGGTGACCGTGTTTCGCCGCGGCGAAGTGCTGTGAGTTCCAGGAGCGGTGCTCGTGAAATCTCAGACCATGACCCGAGCGTACAGAATTGCGGTTGGCCAGGGACTGCAAGTCACGGAGTTCCAAGACCTGACGAAGTCGGACGCCTTGCGGCGCGTGGCACCTTTCCTCACACGCAGTCTCACTGGCATTCGAATGAACAAGGTCGCATGCATGGTGTTCGTCCTGCTTGCCACCTTCGCCGCATTCGCCGCTCCTGGTGCCGCGTCACCCGGTTCCGTGGACCCCTCCTTTCGTGTCGCGCTCGCGCCCGCTGAGATCCCGGTCGACCTCTGCCTGGCGCCGGACGGGACGGTCTATGTGCTCCTCGACCATCCCCCAGGTTCCAGCCAGACGAATTCGCTCGTGCTGCGGTTCTTTGCCGACGGCAGGAGAGACGAGTCCTTTCGCACAGAACCCAAACGCGGCACCGACCTGCGCACTTATTCCTATCGCAGCCTCAAGGCCGGACCCGATGGCAGGATTTACCTGGAAGGGCTCCGTAATCGCTCCGACCCGAACGGAGAGCACCAACGACCCAAGGACGGATTGGAAGGTCCGCTCAGTCTGCTGCGGCCGGATGGTTCGATCGACGAAACTTACGGACTCAAGGATACCTTCGACCGCCTGCTCCACTCCTACCACCCCACCAGCCAGGGAAGACTCTGGGCCGTGGGCCGGCTCGTCGGCCGTGAGGGACCCTCCCTCGTCCTCCTGGGGGCGGACGGCCAGATCCAGGCTGATGCTGGCTCTCTCCATGCCCCGGCCGGAGTCTGGTTCAATATCAATTCCGTCATCGAACGGTCCGGGAACCGATTGCTCCTCGTGGGTCAGATCGATTGGAAGAAGATCTCACCCACCCTCGGTCTGATTCAGTTCGGCCCGGACGGCCGAGTCGATCCCACCTTCCACCCGCCTGCCGAGGGTTTTGATCGCGGTCCGCTGGCCAACCTCTGGCAGGCCACGCTTGATCATGCCGACGGCATTCTGATCGCGGGGTTGTTTCGCCGGGCCGGGGACCATCCCACCACGAACCTCGCGCGGCTGAGGCCTCACGGCGCGGTCGACACTGAGTTCCGGGCGGGACCGATGGATGGAGCCGTCAAAGGGGTTTGGGAGGACGAAGCCGGCCGTCTCGTGATCGCAGGCGACTTCACTCGCATTCAGCAGATCCCACGCCCTGGGCTCGCGCGTCTTCTCCCAACCGGCGCCCTCGACACGACCTACGCTCCCGAGCTCCCACAAGGCACACGAATTGCCAAGGCCATCGACGGTGGGGCCGCCCGGGTTCTCGTCGCGGGATATCGTCAGGTCGAATACCAGCGCACGCCAGTGCTGGTGCGCCTTCTTCCCGGCGATCCGCTCCCGCTCGTTCCAGAGATCCTGGAGCAGCCCAAGGGCGTGCGCCGCAAAGTGGGGGCTGACCACGCCTTCACCCCGCTGGTGCGCTTGCCTCCCGACGCGCGGTTGCAATGGCATCACAATGGCGAACCGCTACCCGGAGCGACCAACGCCTATCTCCCGTTCGCCCGACTTCGTATGGAGGACAACGGCACTTACCAGCTGCACCTGACCGCCAAATCGGGAATCACCACTTCCCGACCCGTGCCCATCGTGGTTGAACCCGCAGCGGCCACCCCGGGTGCTCCCGACATGTCCGCCGATTTCCAAGGAGGTCCCAGCTTTGTCGTCCATGCCCTTCGTTTTCTCCCTGACGGCCGGCTCCTGGTCGGCGGCGAATTCCAACGGTTTGGCACGAATCAGACCGGCGCTCTCGCCGTGTTGGGAATCGACGGTCAGCTGGACGTCGAGGCCACACGGCGGATTGCCATCTCCGGAAGCGTCACCGCCTTGCTGCCCGAGAGCGACGGAATGCTGGTGGCGGGTGTGTTTCGTCAGATCGGCGACCACCCCACACGATGCCTCGCACGCCTCAACGCCGACGGCACGATTGACCGACGATTGCAGTCCAAAATAGGTCCCCCGTCCCACGTCAGGTCTGCGGCGCGACTCCAAGACGGATCCTACCTGGTCACCGGATCGCTGTTCCAGGGACCCGATCCGAAGTTCGACTTCGTCCCATTGGCGCGCCTGCAGGCGAACGGGGAACTCGACTTCACCTTTGCCGAGAAGCTGGGCCTCAGCGACACCACCTTTCACGCCAGCAATCTCGGGGACGGGCGTGTGGTTCTGGCAGGATGGTCGCTGAGGACGGTCGCCAACGGTTTCCTCAAGTTCCTGGAGCGCGACGGATCCCCCGTGTCGGCCCAAGCCAACCTGAACCTTAAGCCGTCCGGCATCATGACCGAGATTTGGACGGTTCCCATCGGGCCGGACGGTCTCCTGATTGCGGGTCCATTCACCCTGCATAACTCAGACGGCGATACCTGGAACGGAATCGCCGAGTTCCGGAATCTAATTCCTGAAAGTCCCAAGGCCCTCGGCGCGTCGCTTGCCTCGCCCGCGGGTGTTGCGTGCGGCACGTTTGATTCCTCGGGTCGACTGAGTGTCGCTGGACTACGGATCGCTCGCTGGTCGGCGGGAAAACCAGATTCGGAGTTCCGCGCCACGGTGAACGGCAGCATCACCTGCATCGCCGCGGATGCACGTGGCGACGTCTATGTCGGTGGCCTGTTCAATAAGATCGGCGACGTGGTTCGCCACAACCTAGCCAAGCTGTACGGCTCCGATCGCACCGAGCCTTATATTCTGGGACCATTCCGCACGGAGAAGGGACTGGTCATTCAGCTCGAAACCAACGAAGGCTGGACCTACGAAGTCGAGTCCACCGCCGACATCTCAGGTGGGACTTGGGAGGTTGCGACCACCTTCCTCGGTGACGGCAAGGTCCAATCCCTTGAAACGGATGCGGACGCCAGCCCACACCAGTTTTACCGCATCCGAGTCCGAGTCCGACCGTGAGTCATCAGCGACCGACCCTCGCTACCGGGGAATGAGGTGCACCACCGCACAGGTGGCCGCCAGCTCGAGATCACTCACCGCCGGGAGGAGGCCGATGCTGGTGCCCGACTTCTCGATCAGGACCAGGTTCGACACCGCCTCGGGACTGCGCTTCACCAGGATGAACTTCGGTACTCCTTGCCCCGGCGGCGCCGCCGCGGACGGATCGGCGCTCAGATAAACCCCCTCGCCTGGATCCAACCTCGGCGCCCGCCCGGCCGCCGCCTCCGGGAAGACCAGGGATACCACGCAACGCTGCTGACCCGGGAAGGAGGAAATTCCACGAAGCACCGTGGCGCTGAGCAGGAACGTTCCGCGGCCGCCCACCGCGTGGACCACGCGGTTTTCGGGTCGATCGGTGCCCAGGACGGTGAACTGGAATTGCGCCAAGCCCACGACCAGCGTGAAGAGGGTGTCGGCCGGCTGCCAGGCAGCATCCACTTCGATCTCACACTCGAATCGTTGAAGTCGCACCGTGTCGCCCGCCGACTGCCAGGTAATCGGGGGTGCGATCCCCACCAGCCCGTAACTAGGGAGTGGATAACGCGGATCCGTGCAGGCCGCCGTACTGGTGACCCGCGGCCGGCCACGCGTGCTCTGCAGGATCTCCTCCACCACCCAGTGCCCTGCTGCTTCCGAAGCCGCCTCGACCTGCAGGACCGGGACTTCGATCACCACCGGCTGCAGTACCTCGGTAACCCTTACCTCCTCCACGACCGTGATCTGCTCCGGGGCGCTGGGGGGGGTCGGAGGACATTTCTCCGGCACCCCGCCTGAGGACGCGGAACCCGGTGTGGCTCCCGCAGGACGCGTCGTCGTCTCTGCCGGACCATTCCGTTGCTCCACGCGCTTCTCTGGCGCTGCGTCCGTGGCCTGCGCCGGAACCCCGTGCTGCAGTGCGAGAAAGACAACCAGCAGCACGACGGTGGGTTGAGCCGGGCGTCGTCGGCGCACCCTCGCGCCTCCTGCGGTGGTGCCCTGCGTGAAGCCCCCGACCACGCAGCCATCCCGGTTTCCCGCACCTTCGTGTCGCAGGGTGGTTTCCATGAGGATGCTCAAAGTTGTAGGCGGTGGGAGAGGTTTTCGCCAGCGGGTTTCCAGGCTTGGACAGCGACATGGCCCCCGGGATTCAATCCTGCCAGAAACGTGGCGCCGGCTGGCCTCGGGTTCCACGGCTCATGGCGATGCCGGAATCTGGTATGCGCGACGAAGGTTTTGCGCTTCGTCGGAGGACGACTTGGATTCGGCGGAGAGACCCGCCCGGTCCTCCAGAGTGGCAAGGAAATCCAGGCCACCAGCCAGGTTCCTGGCCGCGTAATGGGGTTGGTAACCGTGCTCCTCCAGCCTCCATCGAAAACAGGCCACCGCTTCACGACAAAGGGCGATCGCCTCCCGGTGCTGTCCCTGTGCGGCGAGCAGTCGCGCACGGACCATCTTCCAACCGGCGTGCGCCATTCGGACCCCATTCTGTTCCGCCTCCATCCGGACGAACGGTTTGAGCAGGATCCAGGCCGCGTGGAGGGCCTCCTCGGCTGGGCCGAGATGCTCCGACTCCAGGTGCACGCGTGCACGCTTCGACAGGATGGCCACCCGATGGATGAGATCCGATATCGCGCGGGTGGCATCGAGTGCCGGCGGACCTTCCATCCCGGGTTCGGACTCC
>JADLFD010000047.1 GCA_020845805.1 Verrucomicrobiales bacterium
GCGCGCATCCGCGACCCGGCCGCCGACCACGCCACTCAGGCGATCGTCATCTACTCGCTCCAGCGCGAGGGTGCCTTCGAACTCTCCCCCCCGCGCCCCACGCGCGTCGCCTCCACTCCCTGAACGCCCTGGGAGTCCCCGCTTCGCCCACCGACCGCCGCCACCCGTCGGCTCCGAAAGGCCGGAGGCGCCGCGTCGTCCCGCCACGCCCTGCGCCCCGCCCCAACGATCCCACGCCCTCCTTCCAGCGTTGCACCCCGCCGGCTGCCTCGGTTCTCCTGACGCATGCCCCTGAGTCCACCCAGCTGGGCGGTCCTCGCGACGTGGCGCCACCGCTTCCCCTGCCTGGCCTCCATCGTCGCCCGGGGCGCGCCGCTCCTCACCGTCCTCACTCTCCTCTGCCCGGAGCACACCCTCGCCGCCACTCCCACGCCCTCTCCGCGCCCGCGCCGCATCCTCTACAATCTCGACGGCGATTCCTGCCTGACCCGCAAGGCCGGACGCCTTGGGCCCGGGCCCATCACCACCGCCGACCTCACCCAACTGGTCCGTGAACTCACGGCGCCCGGCAGCCAGGTCGACACGCTGCTGATCTGCGTCAACGCGCAGGTCATGTACTACCCCACGTCCGTGGGCACCCTGCGCGGAACCCACTCCACCCCCGAGGAACGCGCCCGTTGGTCCGACGGCGAACGTCAACGCTTCGCCAATCTCCAGGCCTTCTTGGATGCCGGCATCGACCCCTACGCCCATCTGTTTCAGGAAGCCCGCGCCCGCGGCCTCGAAACCCTCCTCACCTTCCGCATCAACGACGATCACGGAAACGATTTCCTGCGCACCGACTTCCGCACGCGCCATCCGGAATTCCAACTCGGCCAGGGCGCCCTCGACTTCTCCCACGACGCGGTCCGCGATCACGTGTTCCAGCTCCTCGCCGAAGCGGCCCGACGCTATGACTGCGACGGTGTGGAACTGGACTTCCAACGCTTCCCCACTCTCGTCCCTGCCACCACCGCCGAATCCCTTGAGTCGCGCACGGCCAAAATCAATGCCTTCGTCCAACGTGTCCGCACGTTCCTCGACGAACTCGGCACCCAGCGCGGCCGCCCGCTGATCCTCAGCGCCCGGGTACCCTCCGAATACGGACTCGGAACACCCACCTACGCGCAAGCCCGGGCGCGGGGCTGTGACCCCGCCGTGTGGGCGCGTGCCGGCTGGATCCAGTTCCTGGCGATCAGCGAATGGCTCTTCACCGCACCCTCGCTGGACCTCGCCGCCTGGCGCTCCGCGGTGCCCGGCATCCCTCTCTACGCGGGAATCCAACCCGAGTCGCAGCCCTCGCCCTCCGAGGCGCGCTGCGAATTCTGCCTCGGCGCCGAGGGCTACCGTCGGTCGGCACGCGAACGCTGGCAGGACGGGGCCGATGGGATCTACCTGTTCAACTTCTTCACCACGCGCGAGTGGGAACTTCCCTTCGAACCGCCGTTCGAGGTCCTGTCGCAGATCGGCGCACGCACCACGCTCGAGGCGCTCCTCCGCGGGCCCTGGGAAACCAATCGCCCCCTCGCCACCGTGCGCCGCGAGGTCTACCGCGCGCATCCCCGCCCGCGCGCCGCCGCCATGACCGCAGTCCACTCGGTCGGCCCCAGTCTGGAACTGCGCGAATGGCAGGCCACCGAGTCGCGCGATGATGTCGCCGACGAACAACGCGCCCGCTGGTCCCTCGACCATGGCCGCACTTGGTCCGAGTGGCGTCCCCAATCCCCCTCCTCGCTCGTGCGTTACGGCGCGACCGAGGTCTGGGAAGGCGGTTGGGCCGACCACCATGACCCGGCCTCCGGACGGCTCGTGCAACTCTGGCTGCGCCAAATCCAAACCAACCAGCTCTACCATTGCTTCACCTACGTCCGGACTTCCCCCGACCTCGGGCGCACCTGGTCCACTCCCGAACCGCTGCGCTACGAACCCAGCCCGGACTTCGATCCCGCGCAGCCCGCCGCCTCCGAGTTCCTGAATCGCAACGAAGGTTACCCCGGAAACAACCTCGCCACGCTCCCCGACGGCACGCTGGTCACCGCCCTGGCCCACGCCAACGCCCCCGGCGACACGCGCAACGATCAACGCCCCTGGCGCATGGGCTCCGTGCTCTTCCTCGGTCGCTGGAACCCCACCACGTCGGCGTACTCCTGGACTCCGGGCGCCCGCACCGAGATCCGCCCCGACCAGTCGGCCCGCGGTCTCATGGAACCGGAAGTCGCCGCCCTCCGGGACGGTCGTCTCCTGGTCGTGTGGCGGGGTTCCGACACCGGATGGGACGGCACGACCGCCTCGGAGCCGGGTCGAAAGTGGTTTGCCCTCTCCGCCGATTCCGGACGCTCCCTCACTCCGGTGCGCGCCTGGACCTACGCCGACGGCACCCCGTTCTTCTCGCCGTCGTCCATTCACCGGATGTTTCGCCATAGCGTGACTGGGAAACTTTATTGGATCGGCAATATCACCCCCACACCCCCACGCGGAAACAGTCCTCGATTCCCACTCGTCCTGGCCGAAGTCGATGAAGCCGCCGCCGCACTGCGCCGGGAAACCGTCACCGTCGTGGCCGATCGCCTCGCCTACCAAGGACCCCAAGTCCAGTTCTCCAACTTCTCGCTCTACGAGGATCGCGAGACTCACGCGGTCATCCTTCACCTCACCACTTACGGCCAGGAGCCGGATCCGCAGGACTGGGCCACCGCCGACAGCCTTCGCCTGAGCATCCGTCTCACGCCCTGATCCTGATCCGCAAGGATTCCACCACTTTTCGCTCTCGGCCCCCGGGAACCCCTGGTCCAGTCTTGCGCCCGTGAAGCAGGAACGGGCCTCCCAGGGATTTTTCGAAGCGTTTCACCGCCATCATACAGTCCTCACCCGGGCGCCCGGACGCGTGAACCTCATCGGGGAACACACCGACTACAACGACGGCTTCGTCCTGCCCGCCGCCATCGAGTTCGAAACCTGGGCCGCGGCCGCGCCCCGTACCGACCGGCAGGTCCGCCTCGTCGCCGGCAACCGCGGGGAACACGCTGAGTTCGACCTCGATCACGCGACCCACCCGGGAACCCGGCACTGGAGCGACTACATTCGCGGCATCGCCGTGGAACTCGAACGCGACGGGTATCGCCTCCCGGGCGCGGAGATCTGGTTCGCCGGAAGCATCCCGGAAGGCGCCGGACTCAGTTCCTCCGCCGCCCTCGAAATGAGTGTCGGAATGGCGTTCCTTCACTTGGCCGGGGTCACCCCGGATCGCGCGCGCCTCGCCCGGGCCGGACAACTCGCCGAGCATCACTTCGCCGGAACTCGCTGTGGGATCATGGACCAGTTCGTGTCTGCCCACGCGCAGAGCGACCACGCCATCCTCCTCGACTGTCGCTCCCTGGCCTACCGCCACATCCCCCTTCCCGAGTCGTTGCGGCTCGTGATCTGCAACTCGGGTGTGACGCACGAACTCGCCTCCAGCGAGTACAACAAGCGCCGTGAGCAATGTGAGGCCGGCGTGACCCAGTTGCGCACCACCCTGCCCGGCATTCGCGCGCTGCGCGATGTGACGCCCGAGCAACTCCAGCACCTCGGCGCCCGGCTTGATCCCGTGGTCCTCCAACGCTGCCGGCACGTGATCACGGAGAACGCCCGCGTCGAGTCCTTCGCCCAGGCCCTCGCCCAACACGATCTCGCCGCCGTCGGCCGACTCATGGAGGAATCGCACCACAGCCTTCGCAACGACTACGAGGTGAGCTGCAACGAACTCGATGCGCTCGTGCAGTTCGCGCAGGCCGCTCCGGGCTGCGTGGGCGCCCGCATGACGGGCGGCGGCTTTGGCGGCAGCACCATCAACCTCGTCCAGGAACAGCACGTCGAAGCGTTCAAGGAGTTTGTGGAAGGCGGCTTCGAGCGCGCCGTGGGCACCACGCCGCGGATCCATATCACTCGCGCCGCCGCCGGAGCCTCGTGCGTGACCACCCTTCCCGCCTGACACCCCGGCTGAGCACCAACCCTGCCCCGCCGGTCAACGCCCCGGCATCCGACCACCCCCAAGCTGCATCAGCCGGACAAACTGCGGCGCGGTCACCGGCACCACGGAGAGCCTCGACTGCCGCACCAGGGCCATCCCCTGGAGCACCGCATCCGCCTTGATCTGCGCCAGCGTCACCGGCTTCGGCAAGGCGTCGACCGCCGCGAGATCCACCGCTGACCAGTCGCCGTCCCCCACGGCCGCGGTGGGGTCCGCATAAGCGGCTCGCACCACCCGCGCCACCCCCACCACTTCGCGCGCATCGCCGCTGTGGTAGTACGCCACCCCATCCCCCTCGCGCATCGCGCGCAGGTGGTTTCGCGCCTGGTAGTTTCGGATCCCCGTCCAGGCGGTCCGGCCGTCCTTGACCAACGCCGACCAGGCGTAGTCCTCCGGCTCTTGCTTCACCAGCCAGTACTGCACCGCTTCGTTGCGCTCGCTCGCCATGGTCATCGCTTTCGCTGAGTCCCCCGCCGGGCCGTGTCCGTGGTCCCCGCCCTTCGGCTCATCCGTACTCGGCCGTCCCGCAGGGCTCTTGGCGGTTTCCTCCCGGACGGACCCGCCGTATTCTGAGCGCGTGGACATTGCCGCGAACCTCGAGAAAATCCAGAACCGGATCCACGCCGCTTGCGAACGCGCCGGTCGCGACCCGTCCTCGGTCGAGTTGATGGCGGTCAGCAAGAACCACCCGCCGGAAACGGTGGCCGCCGCGGCCGCGCTCGGCCTCCGGCTCTTCGGTGAAAACAAAGTCCAGGAAGCTCGCGCCAAGATCCCGCTCTGCCCCGGCCACCTGCGCTGGCACCTGATCGGCCATCTCCAATCCAACAAGGCCAAGGAGGCCGTGCAATGGTTCCAGATGGTGCAGGGCGTCGATAGCCTCGCCCTCGCCCGCGAACTGCAGAAACGCGCCGAAGCGGCCGCACGGACCCTGCCCATCCTCCTCGAAGTGAATGTGGCCGGGGAATCCACCAAGTTCGGTTACCGCCCCGAAACGCTGCTGCAGGAACTGGCCGCGCTGAACGCCTTGCCGCGTCTCGAGATCCACGGGCTCATGTGCATGGCCCCCTACGCCATCCAACCCGAAACCGTGCGCCCCGTGTTCCGGCGCTGTCGCGAACTTGCGCGTCGTTGCGAGGAACTCCTCGGCGCGCCGCTCCCCACGCTCAGCATGGGGATGAGCGGCGACTTCGAGGTGGCCATCGAGGAGGGCTCCACGCTGGTGCGCGTGGGAACCTCGCTCTTCGGCGAACGCTCCTACGCCGCGCGTCGCGAAGCGTCCCTCGCCGCACCCGAGGACCCCTGACCGCCGCACCCCGGTGCGTCTCGGGGATTCCCAGCTCCGATTTCGTCAGTATGCTCATCCGCATGCACACGTTCCCCGTCGCAGCCCGGTTCCTTGCGCTGCTGGCGCTACTGCCGGCCACCCCCGCGTACTCGGCCGCCCTCGATTGGCCCCAGTACCGGGGCCCCCACGGCGACGGCTCGGCACGCGGCTCCCAACCGCCCGTCGAATGGTCCGAGTCCAAAAACGTGCGCTGGTCCACCCCCATCCCCGGCAAGGGCTGGGCCTCCCCCGTCATCGGCCGCGGCCGCATCTGGATCGCCACCGCCACCGAGGATGGTCGCGAACTCTCCGTGCTCACTCTGGACGCCGCCTCCGGAGCCGTGCAGCGCACGCAGAAACTGTTCGACGTCGCCGCCCCGCAGTTCTGCCACAAGTTCAATAGCTACGCCTCCCCCACGCCGGTCCTCGAACCAGACCGCGTCTATGTGACGTTCGGCTCCCCAGGCACCGCCGCACTCGACGCAGACTCCGGCCAGGTGCTGTGGGAACGACGCGACTTCGAGTGCAACCACTACCGCGGAGCCGGGTCGTCCCCCATCCTCCACGGGAATCTGCTGATCATGAACTTCGACGGCAGCGACCATCAGTACGTCGTCGCCCTCGACAAAACCACCGGCAAGACCGCCTGGCAGGTCCAACGCTCCATCGACTTCAAGGACCTCGGTCCGGACGGAAAGCCCATGACCGAGGGCGATTTCCGCAAGGCGTTCAGCACCCCGCACGTGGCCGACATCGACGGGGTTCCCACGCTCCTGAGCCAGGGCGCCAAAGCCACCTACGCCTACCTGCCCGCCACGGGAGAAGAATTGTGGCGCGTCGAGGAACGCGGCAACCACTCCGCCAGCACCCGCCCCGTCCTGGGCCTCGGGATGGTCTTCATCCCCACCGGATTCTCGCAGGGCCAACTCCTCGCCATTCGACCCGGCAAAAAAGGCGAGGTGCTCGACGCCAACGCGGAGACGGCCGGCTCCACGCAATTGCAGATCGCCTGGCGCAGCAAACGCTCGGTCCCCAAGAAACCCTCCCTTATCCTGCATGAGGGCCTCCTGTTTGGCATCGAGGACGGCGGAGTCGCCACCTGCTGGGATGCGCGGACCGGCGAGACGCTCTGGAACGAACGCATCGGCGGGAATCACTCCGCTTCGCCGCTGCTCGCCGCCGGCCGAATCTATTTCTTCACCGAGGAAGGCAAAGGCGTGGTGGTCGCCGCGTCCCGCGAGTTCAAGCGTCTCGCCGAAAACACGCTGGGCGACGGCTTCATGGCCTCCCCGTCCGTCACCGGCAACGCCCTCGTCCTGCGCTCCCGCACCCACCTCTACCGCATCGAGGACTAGTCCGGGTCGGCCTTCGCCCCGGAGGAAGGGCCGAGCCTCATTCGTTGCGCAAGGCCTCCATCGGATCCACGCGCGACGCGCGCCAGGCCGGGATCCACGAGGCCGCCAAGGTGGCCACTCCGAGCACCACGAACACGCCGCTCCAGGCCCACGGATCCCACGTGCGAACTCCCACCAGGACACCCTGCAGCACCTGGCCAACCCCTAACGCGGCCACCACCCCCAGCAAGCCGCCAATCGCCAGGAACCGCGCTCCCTGCCGCACCACCAGCAACGCCAAACCGCGCGGCTCGGCTCCCAACGCCAGTCGCACCCCGAGTTCCTTCTGCCGCTGCGCCACGCCCTGCGCCAACACGGCGTACAGCCCCAGCACCGCCAGCAACAACGCCACACCCCCCAGCACCGTCAGCATGATGGCGCTGACCTTCGGGATGGCGTACGCCGCGCCCACGTAGTTCTCCATGCTCATGGAGGCCAGCGGCAACACCGCCGGCGACAGGCTCGCGGCCACCCGATCCACTTCCAGTCTCACCGATTCCGGAGCATTCACCGTGCGCACCACGAGATTGATCGAGTTCCTCGGAAACTGCAGATGCGGCACGTAAACCATGGGCTCCGGCGGTTCGCCCAGCCGGCGATAGGGCCCGCTCCGCACCACCCCCGCGATATGCACCGTGCCGCCCCAGAACTTGATCTCGCGCCCCACCGCCTCGCGGCCCGACAGGTAGCGGCGCACAAACTCGTCGTTCACCAACGCCACCCGAGGCGCCTGGAAATCGTCGCCCTCGGTAAGATCCCGACCGGCCGTCAGCCGCATCCCCAGGGCGCGGGAAAAATTCGGTCCCACCACGATGAATCCCGCCTGGGCCCCCTCCCCCGGGGGCGGTGTGTACCCCTCCACTTCGAATCGGCTGTGGTCGCCGCCTTCAAACCCCATCGGCAGCCAATGCGAGAGCGTCACGTCGCGCACCCCGGGCAACTGCGCGACACGCCGGCGCAGATTCTCATACCACGCACGCGCCGTCTCGCGATCCGTCGAAACCTCCGGCAGCTGAAAACCCGCCACCCACACGTTCCGCGGGTCAAACCCGATATCGAGGCGCTTCGCCATCCCGAAGTTCCGGATGCACA
>JADLFD010000048.1 GCA_020845805.1 Verrucomicrobiales bacterium
GCAGTTCCTCGACCCGCCACCGCTCGCGATTCACGAGATCGGCCACGGCCGTGGCCAATTCCCCACCCGCGGCCTTGTCGCGCGGGTAGAGCCGCAGATGCACCGAGCCTGCGCTCGCGCTCACCAGGGAAGCTCTCCGTACCGTGGACAACTCCTCCAACCGCTGCCGCAGAAGGTCGGACGACTGCCCACTCACGCGCAGCGACAAAACGCCCGCCCCTTCGGCGCGCGATTTGAGCTCGGCGGGGGACCCGCTCGCCACCACCGACCCGCGGTCGATGATGATGGCGCGAGTGCACACCGCCTCGACCTCCTCCAGGATGTGCGTCGAGAAAATGATCGCCTTCTTCTCACCCATCCGCCGAATGAGGTTGCGCACTTCGTGCTTCTGGTTGGGATCCAGGCCGTCCGTGGGCTCGTCCATCACCAGCACCTGCGGATCGTGGACGATCGATTGCGCGAAACAGAGCCGATGACGGTAGCCCTTCGACAGGGTGTCCACGCTCTGATGCACGACGCTCTGCAAAAAGCAGGTCTCCACCACCCGCCGCACCGCGTCCCCGCGCTCGGCCGGACGCAGACCTCGGAGCTCCGCCGCGAAATTCAAGAACTGCCAGACCGTCATGTCCGTGTAGGACGGCGCGCTCTCGGGCAGGTAACCCATCAGTCGCTTGGCCGCGATGGGATCCTCCAGGATGTCGAAGCCCCCCACCCGAATCGACCCCGCCGATGGCGGAATGAACCCGGTGATCATCCGCATGGTGGTGGATTTTCCCTCGCCGTTCGGCCCGAGAAAACCGAGAATCTCACCCTTGCCCACCGTGAACGAGACGTCGTTCACCGCGACCTTCGGTCCGAAGGTCCGTGTCAAATGCTCAACTTTGATCATGGCATTGTGCTCTGCATCCGGTGCGCCGGTTTCCCAGACGCCGGATCCCAAATTCCCGCGGAACCGGGGGTGGCCCTCCCCACACGCCCCCGCGCGCCGGGATTCCACCCTCGCTGTCCGCCTCACTCACTACTCAATACTCACTGCCTGTCCCCATCACTCCCACGGAAGATCGACGCACCCCTCGGCGCACTGTCTTCCCCGGAAGGAGGCCTGCTCACGCTGCGAGACGCGTGGGCCGAGGGCCCGCCGACTCGCGGCGACACCGCGCCGCCCGAATATAAAATCCGCAGCGGACGCTCTACAGACCGGACGGGGACATTATTTGTTCAAAAACCATCGAACGCGCAAGTGGGAGGAAAATCTCCCCCCCCAACACCGCGACCCCTCGACCGGCCCGTCCTCAGGGTCGCACCGGCCGCGGGGTGCCGGCCGCCCCGCGCAAGCGTTGGGCAACCCAATCTGCGTGCAACCGCGCCACCTCCCCCATCATGCCTTGCTCCAAGGACCGCTTGGAAGCTTCCGCCGCATGCCGCGCCTCGAGATCCGACCGCCCTTCCGCGCCATGGAACAGCGAAAGATACAGATGCGCGTAAAGAAGCGCCGCCTCGCGCGCGTCCCCCCGCGACACCCCTTCCGCCGCGGCCAGCACGGCGTCCGCGGTCCCCTTCCCGGTCATCAAGTCCTGAATCTGCGCCATCGGCACGCGTGCATCCCCGCTCACGGGAAGCCAAGCCGCCCGCGCCGCCGCCGCCCCTTCCTGATGCGCGATGCACGCAAAATGCCAGGCGGAGTTCTCCACATCCGTGGCGTTGACGGTCCGGTGAAGCTCAAACAACCGGCGTCCGTCACTCAGCCGGCCGGCATAGAATTGCGCGATGCCCAACTGCCAAAGCCCCGCCGCCCGCTCGGGACGCAACTGCGCATATCGCTCGAGATCCGAGACCGAGCCTTTGAAATCGGCCAAACGCAGCCGCACCAGGCCGCGCTCCAGCGACAGCGCAGGCTGCGACGGTTCCAAATCCAAAGCCCGAGTCAGATCCGCGTCCGCTTTCGCGAAATCCCGCAACCGGACCTTCAGTTGCGCACGATGAAACAGCAGGCGCGCATCCTTGGGCGAGAGGGCGATTGCCTCGTTCAAATACTCGATGGCCTGCGGAAACAGTCCGCGGTTCTGGGCGTCCATGGCCCGCTGCACCCATTCCGTCAGGGATACCGCCGGTGGCGGAACCCCAGGCGCGGCGAGTCGCGACCCCGCCCCCGTCGACCCAGGCGCGGGGGCGGACTCCGCGCCAAGGACGCTGCAGGCTGCCCAGGCCAAAGCCACGAACAGCCCCGCCCGGTGCGCCAACCCCCGCCTCATGGAGAACGTATGCGGCATGAGTTCCACTCCGTCTTCCTACTGCGAACCAGGCGGCGACGCGGACGCCGGACGCCCCCCACGCGCCTCGACGGCCCCGGTTTCGACCCGGGCGGATCGGGGCATCCAGGAGAGCAGGAAGAGGATGCTCACGCCGGTGCAAATGGCCATGTCCGCCACGTTGAAGGCCGGAAAACCCAGGATCTCGCCATCGCGCCGGATGACATGGAAATACAGGAAATCCACGACGTGCCCGTGCATCAGCCGGTCGACCAGATTCCCGACGATGCCCCCAAACACCAACCCCAGCGCCCACTGTCCTGGTAGGGTATCGCCCTCAAAATGGCGGCGAGCCAGATACAGGAGCACCAACGCGACTCCGGAGACGGCAGCCAAGATGTGGTTGTTCCCGTAAAAGAGACTCCAGGCCGCTCCCGTGTTCCCCCAATGCACCAACTTGAAAAAGCCAGGCAGAACCTGGGTTTCCATCCCGAAAGGCAGGGAACTGGACACCAGCCACTTGGTCACCTGATCCAAGGCCAGCACCATCACGCCGATGCCCAACAGGCGTCGCTCAGGGGTCCATTTCATGCCGCGGGTTCCATGACGAGAGCCCTCGTCTAGCCAACCTGACCGGCCGAGGACAATCTCATTCGCCAGCGCAGACCACCCCACCGCGAGGCTTCCGCCCGCCTCCCCCGCGAACTCCCACGCACCCTGAATCCCTCGCCCGAGGACCCCACGCGCGTCCGGACCAAGCTCTCGCCCGGAATCACTTCGCCCCGGCGGACTTGTCTCCCGCCCATACCCGAACATACGTTCCCATCGTCCACGAAGAGCGCTTCCCCGGCGCTGCCTCCCCATGAATCCCCCGACCCAGCACGGCGCCCACGGCCCGATCATCGCCCGCCTCGACCTCCATCCCGAGGGCGCCCCCCGCGGGTTCGTGCTCACCGCAGGCGACGAATCCTCGGTCCTTGCCCCCGGACAATCCTGGATGCAGGTCGATCACTACAAATGGGTGACCCGCGGCCTCATGGAACCTCCGCAGTCCTTCCATGTCGCCGCCGATGGCACCGTCGACCTCAACGGCGAAAGTTTCTCGCCGCAGGATCCCGGCGCTGCCGAACGACTCACCCGTCTGCTCAACGCCCGGCACGCCGCCCAACCCCCTCCCCGCCCCCCAACCCCTTCCCGCCGGGACGAATCCTCCCTGCCTCAAGGCGTCACCTACCACGTGCGTCTGGATCCGTACGGACACCTCCTCATCCGCGCCGCGCGGGGTTCGGACCAGACCGAGACAGGCATGCGCGGCCTCGCGCACCTCGCCGCGGAAGGGTGGACTCGCCCCTTCCGCTCCCTCCACGTCGACCCGCTCCAGCGCTACATCGAACTCAATGGCACCCGCTACGAGCCCACCCCCGCCGGGGCCGCCGCCCTGGAGGCCTTCCTCAATA
>JADLFD010000049.1 GCA_020845805.1 Verrucomicrobiales bacterium
GGACAAGGATGTTCCCCATCGAACGTCTGCTCCAGGGCCATCGCCACCGACTGGCTCTGCACGCGCTCGAAGAACATTCCCGCCCAGGCGGCGGTCTGAAGCACGGCCCAGTGCCATCCCAGCGCCAAGCTGAGGAGCACGACCGCACCTATTTGGACCCCACGACGCATCGACCCAGGCTGGGTAGTCGAAGGGTCGCCCAGAGTCAATGCCGGGGGCCCTCCAAGTTGGCCTCCCCATGACCGAGGGCCGTCGGAGAAGCGGGCTCAGCCCTGGTCTACTCTTTACAGCGCGAGCGCCACCACCCCCCCGGCCAGGGCGGCCGCCCACAGCCAGGCCACTGCCGCGGGTCGACTCCATCCCGCCCGCACCAGCCGATGGGAGAAGTGATTCGTATCCCCAATCCAGGGCGGTCGTCCCAGGCGCCAGCGGATCCACACCACGCTGGCCAGATCGGCCAGCGGGACCACGAGCACCAGCAGCGGGCTCAGCACGGCCACCGGATGCGGATGCTCGGGCGAATGAAAACTCGGGAGGATGGCCAGCACCGCGAGCAGGAAACCGCAGGCATGGCTTCCCGCGTCCCCGAGAAAGGACGTGGCCCGGGGATAGTTCCAGGGCAGGAACCCCAGAAGAGCGCCACACCCGAGCAACGCCACCGCCGCCACGAGGTACTGACCATGGCGTGCCGCCGCCAGCGCGAAGAACCCGGCCCCGATCGCGCCGATGCCGGCACAGAGCCCGTTCATGTTGTCGAGGAAGTTCAGGGCATTGGTCACGCCCACGATCCACAGCACGGTCAGCACATAGCTCGCCGCCAGGCTGGGAATGAACAGCGTCACCCGCACCCCCGCCGCCGCCACCAGCAAGGCGATCAGGAACTGCCCGGCGAATTTGGGCAGTGGACGCAACTCATGCCGGTCGTCCCACCAGCCAAGGAACATCATGCCCAGCAACCCGACCAGGATGGCCACCAACTGGAATCGCCGCGCGCCAAAACCGTAGTCGAGCCGGTCGAGATCCCCGGCGGCCCATCCCGGCGGCACCCAGCCCATCGAGGCCGCGCCCAGAACGAGCGCGCCGGCCAGGAGGGGGACGACGACTCCGGTCATCACCGCCAATCCGCCGGCGAGCGGCATCGGCTCACCGTGGATCTTGCGCGCGCCGGGATCGTCCACATGCCCGTGCCTGAGGCACCACGAACGCCAGACGGGAAGCGCCAGCAGCGACGCCAGAAACGCGCCCACCAGCGACGCCAGATAGAGGTTCAGGGGAAAACTCACGCGGCCTCCAGGCACAACCTTCGATACAACTCGTACTGATCGTCCACCATGCGGTCGACCGGGAACAACTCACGCACCATCTCACGTCCGCGCTCTCCAAACTCGCGACGCAGGCGCGGGTCTTTGGCCAGCAGCCGCACGCGATCACGCAGGGCATGAATGTTTCCCACCGGAATCAGAAACCCCGTCCGACCGTTGAGGCACACCTCGTTGGCGCCGTCGCAATCATAGGCCAGCACCGGCCGGCCCGCGGCCAGCGCCTGGGGCAGCGCGCGAGCCAGGCCTTCACGCCGCGACAGATGCACCAGCAGGTCCATCACCCCAAGGTACTCAGGAACACTCGCGGGCGGTACCAGCCCGGCAAAATGAACATGGCTCGACAGCCCGCGGTTCCGGACCTCCTCCTCCAGTGCCACGCGCCACGGACCATCACCGACCAGAAGAAAACGCACATTCGGATTGTCGCGCACCATCGACGGCGCGGCGGCGATCAGATCCTCGTGCCCCTTCAGCTCGAACAGGCGCGCGATCTTGCCCACCACGAAATGCTCCGCCCCCCAGCCCAATTGGCGTCGTAAAGCCTCCGAACGATCGACCGCGAGATAGGGCGCCAGGTCAAAGCCGCTGAACACACGGGTGTATTGATCCGGATGCCCGATTCCGGCGGCGAGGTACTGGCGCGCCATGGCCTGGGCCACGACGACGAAATGCGAGGTCATGCGCCCCGCCAACCGCTCGGCAGTGAGGAACACCGCGTTGGCCGTCGCCCCCTGGAAAGCCCCAAAGGAGGGACCATGAATGCCGTGCACCACCACCGGCACTCCGGCCGCCCACGCCGCCACGCGTCCCACGATTCCCGCCTTGCCGCTGTGTGTATGCACCACGTGCGGCCGTGCGGCGCGGAACCGCCGAAACAGCGACACCACCGAGGAGAGATCCATCCACGGCTGCACCGGTCGAACCAGGGACGGGATCACGGTCAGCATCCCCGGCACGGCCTTCGCCTGCGCCTCCAAGGAGCCCTCGGAGCCCTCGGTCGGACCACTGATCATCGTGACGTCCAGGTCATGACGGCTCCGCAGCCCGGTCACGGTGGCCAGCGTGTTCTCCTGTGCGCCCCCCAGAATCAGGCGCGTGATGACATGGATCACCCGCATGTCGCGCACGCGGAACCCGCGGCGTCGGCCTCCCACGCCTGAATGTTCGTCGCGCCCACCGGGTCATTCTCCCCGGACGCGGCCCGCCGCGATGGCATCCAACCGTTGCTGCGCGGTGCGGGCTTCCGCCGATCCAGGCGGGACACGCTCCAGGAAGTTCTGGTAGTGGCGCCGCGCGCTGTCGGGTTTCCCGCGTTGCACGTCGATCTCACCCAGGTGGAAGAAGACCTGGTGCACGCCGGGGGCGATGTCGAGCAGCTTGAGATAGTCGCGCTCGGCCTCGTCAAACCGCTTGGCCTGGGTCAACGCGAGAGCGCGATTCACCAGCGCGGGGAAGTAGCCGGGCTGGTTGGTGAGCACGATGGAGAGCGTGTCGATGGCTTCGGTTACGTTGCCCAGCTGCATTTGGATGGCGCTCTTGGTGATGAGCGGACGCGGGTCGTTGGGGAGTCGCCGCACCAACTGTTCGATGGTGGCCAAGGCCTGGTTGGTTCGATTGGCCTGCACGTAGATATCGTTCAACACCTGCACCGGCTCGATGCGATCCGGGAACCGGCGACCGACTTCGAGCAGTCCGCGTTCGGCCGCCGCGAAGTCACCGCGCCGGAACAGCGCCCAGCTTTCCATGCCCTGCAAATCGCACTCCTGCGCGGGGGTGAGGTCCTTCACTTCCGAGCGGATGCCGGCGATCTGTTGGGAGGCCAGGTCGTAGAGGCCTGCGCTCAACGTGGCACTGGCGAGCCAGAAGCGGTGATCGGTCACCTTGGGATTCAGCTGGCCGGCGCGTGCAAACTGCTGGGCCGCCTGACGGTAGAGCCCGCCTTGCACGAAGGTGCGGCCGAGATTGAAGCAGAACCCGGGCTCATCCACGGGACCGCAGACCAGCAGGAAGGAAGGGATGTCACGGAACTGTCCGAGTCGATCGTTGAGCTGGTCGTCGAGCACCACGGGTTCGGAGCGTCCCGTGCGCAGACCGGCGTTGAAGCGCTGGTTGATGGTGGCGGCGAGGTTCTCCGGGCTCAGGCGAAGTGCGGCCTCGAAAAACCCGGCCGCCTCCTCCAGTTGCCCGCGGCGCTGCAGTTCGACACCCCAGGCGTTCAACGAGCGCGAATAGTGGGTGGCCACCCGCCCCGCATCCAACGTGCGATGGGCGCGCAATCGTTCCAGGACCGGGTCATCCACCCAACGCTGGCGTACCCCCTGCCACATCGCGTGCGTCGCTTCGAAGGCGGCGGGCGACATCTCGAAACGCACATAACTGTTGGTCGCCTGCGCGAAAAACGCGTGCACGCCGTTCTCGGGCACCTGGTGGTACAGCTCGAAGTAGTAACCGAAACTGGGATGCAGATAGAAGAGCCGGTGAGTCAGGCCGAGCCGTGAAACCTGCTGCAGCACGGCGTCCTCGCCCAAGGGTTCGCTCAGTTGCTCCAACACCAGGGCGGGCCACCGTTTGCCGTACGCCGCCTCGTGGTGCCGCTGGTAGACGTGGTGCCGGATCAACTGCGTGTGCAACGGGATGGGCGGCGGCTGAACCCCCGCCTCCCGCGTGACACCCTGGGAGAGCAGCAACAACACCCCTTCATCACTGACCACCACCGCCGGGGATCCCGCCGGCGGTACGAGCGTGAGCGCCATCTCCCGCACCAGGTCGCCATTCTGGCCCCGGATGGCCGGCAGATTGTACCAGGCCAATCCCGCCCCACCCGCCAGCACCGACACCGCGGCGAGCACCGAGACGAGGCGACCCAGCGCCGCCATGCCCTCGGAGGTGCGCTTGATCTTGCGCTCGGGTTCCTCCCCGAACACGAGAATCATGTACCCCGACGCGTAGCCCAATGACAGCGCCGTCAGGAAGTAGAAGTGCAAAAAGGGCGAGCCAAAGCCCAGCGCCCTCGGACTGAAGGGCGGATCAAACATCACCCAGCCGCAGACCGCGAGAAACGCCACGTGGATCAACCGGAACATCGCGTTGGTCAACGCCGCGCCCGCCGCGCTCATGTCGGAAAACGTGGTGGGCCAGCGGATGCCCATGAACACCACCGGCAGCACCGACGCCACGCCCGCGAACCCGACCGCCCAGCGCGGAAAATTGAGCAGCAACTGCCGCTGATAGGCGAATCCCGTTCGCGCCAACTCCAATATGGAGCCGTCCGCCTGCCCGGTGGCCTTCAACACTATCGGTTGAAGAAAATAGAAGAGCAGCCCCGCCAACCCGGCGAGCGTGGTCCGGATCAGGAACTTCGCCTCGAAAAAGGTCAGTCCCTTGGCCCACAGGATCGCGACGATGAACAGCGGGCAGAAGGCGATCAGCCCCCAATCATTCGAAATCCCGGCGCCGAACAGGAACGACAGCAGCGCAAGGTAGCGGTCCTCCTGCATCACCCGAAAGCGAAGAAAACAGTAAACGCAGGAGGCAAAGACCAGCAGCGAAACCATCTCCCCCGTCATCGCCGTCGCGTGCTCCCAGAAGGTCAGCTGGAAGGCCA
>JADLFD010000050.1 GCA_020845805.1 Verrucomicrobiales bacterium
CGCGGCCCCTTTGGCCAGGGTCGAGACCAGGGTGCGCGTGATGATGGCCGGGCGCTCGTCCTCAAAGTCGCGCGCGATGACCGAATCCATGCTGGTCCCTGGAGTCGTGGTGAGGCGCTGTCCGCCGGCGTTCACGGCCAGGGTCAGGGCATGGCCGGCCTGCGTCTCGAGCACGGGCCAGGCCGAGCCGACGTAGGAGACGTTGGCGAAGATGATGGGAATATCGAAGCGCACCTGGGCGCGGATGGGGGCCTGGCCGGTCTCGAACACCACATAAGTCACGGGTTCCAGCGGCGCGCCCTTGAAGCGGGCGTCGGCGAGGCGGAGATCCGCCTGGATCCCGGGATGATCGGGAGCGAAGGCCAGGGCCCGTTCCAGGGACTTGTGGGCGCGTTCGAGATCGGAGAGGTCCTGGGCTCGAGCGAGGAAGAACACGCCGTCGAGCCAGACGGTGAACGGGATCACGTAATCGGAGTAGGGCTTCAGTTGTGCGAGCTTGGAGTAGAGCGAGTCGACCTGGCTGCGGAACTGCGGATGGCCTTCGGTGCGGCTGATGGCGCCGGCATCCTTGGAGTCGCGGGCGTCATTTTGCGCGCGCTCGATGCGGCGCGAGTTTTCGGCCACGGCGTCCTGCTGGTATTGGTAGGCCTTGATGAGGGCGGGTCGGGCGGAGTCCGGCTGTCCGAGGGTGAGCGCGTTGAGGGCGCGGTAGGTGGCGGCCATGATGCGGTCGTACGTCCGCCCCTCATAAGGGAGATTGGCCGGCGTGGTCATGGTCGCCATGGCCTCGGTCGCGACTCGGACACGAGCTTTGGAACCGTACTCGGCCATGCGGGCCTCGGCGGCCTCGAAGGCGCGAGTGCTCTCCTCGAAACGACCGGCGGCGCGCAAGGCAGTGGCCTGTTCGAGTCGCCAGATGACCGCGTCCCGCCCCTGCGGTGCGGCGTCGGCACGCTCGGTGAAGACCTTGGCCGCCTGCTCGGATTGGCCGGCGCGCCAGAGACTGCGCACTTCCTGGGTCTTGGTGGCGTAGGTGCGGCAACCGGAGGTGCTGGTGGCCAGGGCGGCCAGGCCCAACGCCAGGGTCAGGCGGACCAGACCACGTCGGACGCGAGGGATCGACGGACTCGATCGGGACAACATCGACAGGAGGCGGTGCATTCAGGGTGGGCGCGCGCGGCGCCACAGCGGCGCGAACGTATGAATGGACGCCTTTCGCCGCAATGGGATTCACGGGGGGGGCAGGTCGTGGGGCGTCGCCCACTCCTCGCCCGGCCGGCGGTGCAGCGGGTTGCACTTCGAGCCCTTCCCGTAGGAGGCTGGGACGCGCCCCGCGGAGTAGGGTCCGTGCGGCGCGGTCGCACGGCATGAGTCTCGAAGATCGCTTGTACCCGCTGCTGTCGCTTTACGAGCGACTGCCCCACAGCGCCAAACGCGCCCTGGGGTGGACCTACCGTCGACTTCCGGCGCGGCTGCGGTTGGGGGCGCGCTACGGTGAGTTCCAAGCCCTGGCGGCGGAGTGTGAATCCTGGGATCCGGAACGGATTGCAGAATACCAGTTGCGGGAAGTGCGCCGAGTGTTGGTCCGGGCCTCGGCGGAGTGTCCCTTCTATCAGCGGCGGTTCGCGGAGACGAAGTTCTATCCCGAGAGCGTGCGGAGCCTGGAGGATCTGGCACGGTGTCCGATGATCACCAAGGCGGATCTGCAGCTGCATCGCGAAGAGATGGTGTCTCGCGCGGTGCCGCCGGGGCAGCGGCTTTACATCACGACCGGCGGTTCGACAGGGGTGCCGGTGGGGTTTTATTTGGAGAAGGGAGTGAGTCGGCCGAAGGAGCAGGCGTTCCTCGAGGCGCAGTGGCGGCGTGGCGGCTACACACCGGGGGCTCGGTTGGCGGTGATCCGTGGGCATGTCACCACCGAACGTTCCCGTGGGCGCATTGCCAGCTATGATGCGACGCGGGATTGGCTGATGCTCTCGAGCTACCACCTCACTCAGGAACGGTTGCCCGAGTATCTCGAAGCCATCGAGCGTTTCCGGCCGGATCTCCTGCACGCCTATCCGTCGGCGGCGTTGCAGTTGGCCGAGTTTCTGGAACGGGCCGGGCAGAGCTGGCGGGTGCCGTTGCGCGGGTTGCTGGCTGGGTCGGAGCGGCTGACACTGCCGCAGAAGCGGCTCTTGGAACGCGTTTTCGGGTGTCGCGTTTACCGTTGGTATGGTCATTCCGAACGTGCCGTGCTGGCCGGCGAGGGGCGGCAGTCGGAGCTCTTCTATTTCTGGCCCACCTACGGACTGGTCGAGTTCGGAGAGCCCGATGCAGAAGGCTACCGCGAAGTGATCGGAACCGGGTTCCACAGTCTCGCCATGCCTCTCATCCGCTATCGCACCGGGGACTACGTGCGGTTGGCGGATCCATCCCGCGATGGGGATCTGGAGTTTCCCTGGGCCGCGGTGTCGGAGGTGGCCGGGCGCGAGCAGGAATTCCTGGTGAGCCGGAGTGGGCGACGGATTTCGCTCACCGCCTTCAACATGCACGACGCGATCTTCGACGGTTTGTACGCGGTGCAGTTCTACCAGGACACCCCGGGCGAGGCGGAGTTCAGGTATGTGCCGGCCCCCGGGTTCCACAGCTCCCGACTCGAGACCATTCAAGGCGGGATTCAGCGGAAGCTGGGGGATGATTTTGCATTCCGGTTTCGCGAGGTGCGCGAAACCGAGCGGACCGCGCGTGGAAA
>JADLFD010000051.1 GCA_020845805.1 Verrucomicrobiales bacterium
GACTTGGCGGCGGAAGCGCGAAGGTAAGCTGCGAGTTCAGCGAGGCGGTCCGTGTTGATCATGTCCACCCCGGCGGCGTGTTGCGCGCGCCACATTTCCTCGCGGTCGGCGGCACCCCAGAAGCGGATGCGGCGTCCCTGCTCGTGAGCGGCCCGCACCAGTTCGGCGAGTTTGCGCCCCTCGGCTTCCGGGATTGCGCCCTGACCGTTCCACGTGAATTGCGTGCGCCAGGCGTCGCTGACCAGTGGCATGAGGTGCGGGCTCGGGACGGGTTGGGCGGTGAGGTCGGGGACCCGGCCGTCGATGCCGACCCAACGTTCGATTTCGGCCTCCACGGTTTTGGTGGGGCGATTGCCGGAGAGGATCACGGTGATGGCGCGCGTGTCGGTGGTGGTGGCGGTGAAGCGGGTGAGCAGGTCGCGGTAAGGTTTCAGGACTTCGCGCAGCGCGGCGTAGGTGGTCTCGGCTTCGGTTTTGAGATCGATGAGCAGCGTGACGGGCGGCCCGTCGCGATGCACACGGCCCCCGTGAACGCGAACGCGTTCGCGGAGCGGATCAAGGTAGAGCGCCTGGAGCGTGCGTTCGCGTTTCACTTGCTCGCGGTCGTGGGCCACGAGGAGCTGGCCGTCGATGAGGTAGATATCGGCTTCGATGCTGCAGAAGCCCTGGTCCAGCGCATCGTGGAGCGGGCGCGCGTGTTCGTAGTCGTTGTGGGAGTGGGCCTGGACGAGGGGCGTTTGCGCGGGGGCGGGCGAAGTGACCCACAGTGCGGCGACGAGCAGGAGGGCGGAACGGAGCATGGGAGAGAACGGGATAGGATAGGATAGGAGCGGATGGGGGGACGGGGCCAGGTCGGCATCAGGGGATCGGCGAGAGTTTGCGTCGCGTCTCGGCGAGAGGTCCGGGGATGGGTCCGTGCGTGCGGGTGCGGATGCGGCAGAGCTTGCTGTCGGCGGTGAGGTAGAGCACGGAACCATCACCGCCCCAGGCGCAGTTGCCGATGGCTTCCCCGGTGCGAAGGGTGCCGAGGTGCTTGCCGGCGGGGGTGAGGATGAGGACGCCCCCGGGGCCAGTGGTCCAGAGGTTGCCCTTGGCGTCGACCTTGAGGCCGTCGGGAAGTCCGGGATTCCCAGCGACGAGAGAGGTGGCGTCGAACACCACGCGAGCCTCGCGCAGCGTTCCGTCTTCGCTCACGGGGAAGGCGACCACCTGCGCGCGCGCGGGGTCGGAGACCGCGACGTAGAGAATGGATTCATCGGGGGAGAACGCGAGGCCATTGGGCCAGGTGAGTTCTTTGGTGAGGAGGGTGACTTGTCCGCGGCGGGAGACACGGAAGACGCCGTGAAACGGGAGTTCGCGCCCGGGATCTTCCGCTCCTTTGGGCAGCCCGTAGGACGGGTCGGTGAAATAGATATCCCCGTTGGACTTGAGGACGAGGTCGTTGGGGCTGTTGAGGCGTTTGCCCTGGAAGTTGGTGGCCAGGGACTCGAAGCGACCGCGGGTCCGCATGCGTGCCACCTGACGGTCGCCATGCTGGCAGAGCAGCAGACGTCCCTCGTTATCCAAGGTGAGTCCGTTGGCGCCGGAACCGTCGGCTGGGCCTTTGGCGGTCCCGGAGCCACTCGGTTTCACGTACTCGGTGAGGCCCTCGAATTCGCGCCACTTCCAGACCACGTTTCGCGGCACGTCGCAGAACAGGAGGTACTCACCACGCAGCGACCAGACGGGACCTTCGGACCAGTCGAAACCCTCGGCCAGGAGTTCCAGGGCGGCGTCCGGGGCGAGGAGTTCGTCGAGGGCGGGATCGCGTCTCTCGATCGTGCCGAGGCTTCCGCTGGCTTTGCGCGGCGCATAGGCCGGGGGCGTGGCATCGGCCGCGGAGGCCGCCACGGGGCGGCAGACCAGGCTGGCGGCTGCCAAGGTGACGAGATGGATCCAACGCAGGAAGCTCATGAGACGGCGCGCGGTTCAGCGGGAGAGTCGCCGCAGGCGTGGCTTGGTCGCAAGGGAAAGGACGCGGTCCCGAGCGGTGGGCACGGTGGAGAGAGGCCTCGCGCCCGGCCGCCTCCTTGGGTTCAATCGCCGTTCGCGTGCTGACCCTCCGCGACATTACCTCCCTGGATCTGCCGGAATTGGCGCCCTATCGGACCATGCGGCAGCAGGTGGAGCACTACCGTGATCGCCTGTTCGTGGCGGAAGGGGACAAAGTGGTGGAGCGCCTGCTGGGCAGTGATCTCACGATCGTTTCCGCATTGATGCCGGCGGAACCCTTTGCCGCATTGCGGGGCTTGTTCGAGGCGCGACCGGAGTCGATCGAAGTGTTCCTGGGGGAGAAAGCGCTGCTGGAAACCCTCACCGGCTTCTCCATGTATCAGGGGGTCCTGGCCTGCGCGCGCATTCCCGAGCCGGTGGAACTGGAGGTGGCCCTGCTGCGTGCCCGACGGCCTCGGTTCCTGGTGGCCGCGGATGGTCTGTCGAACGCGGAGAATCTCGGGGGCTTGATCCGCAACGCGGCCGCCCTGGGCGCCGAGGCACTCCTGGTGGGCGAGACCTGCGCGCACCCGTACCTGCGTCGATCGGTGCGTGCCTCCATGGGCACGGTGTTTGGCATGCCCGTGGTCGAACCCGTCTCGCTGGCGGGCGCTCTGGCCGAACTCCGGC
>JADLFD010000052.1 GCA_020845805.1 Verrucomicrobiales bacterium
ATGCCAGGACTGGTGTGGCGGGAACGTTCGAAGCAGGGCAAGCGCCAGGATTGAAAGTGAAGAATGTGCTCCACGACGGCTTGTCCCCGTAAGACTGCAATTCTGAGCTCCAACCCCAATAGCCATGCCAAGCGAGGGCAGCGCCTGTAAAGTCATAGTCGCGCTCCCAGAACGATGCGGAGTCGTACAGACCAAAATACGCATGAGCAGCTATGCCACGCCTGGCGAAGAGACATAGAATGCTGTCGAGCCAGCTTTGTTGTCCCGCCAAATTGAACGTCGGAGTGAAGGCATCCCCGAACCCTGCAGTTCGATTCCCGATTGGCGGACCCTCAAATGACGTTCCTGTTCCATACTCAGTCACGACCATCTTCGAAAACGGAATTGGCGAACACTGCGGTCCGCAGGTTGCCGATGACGAACAGAAGGCGGCGTTGATGGTCCCGGCAACGCATTCCAGGTTGGCTTCCAAGTCGCCGACGTGGGCGTGCCACATTTGAAACGCATATAAGTCTGGGGCGTCTGGTGAAACCTGCTTCCAGAACCACGCCATCCGTTGGGAGTCCTCCCATGACCACCGATGGCCATCCAGGATCGGCGGCGGATCATCCCCAGGGTCCATTCCAAAGTACGACTCAACTGACAGCAGGGCGCGGCCACTGGGACTAGAGTAGGGATTCGCGCGGATGTGTGCCAGTACGCTCGGGTAAGCAGCGTTCCAAAACGCTTGACCCGTATCAAAATTTGGCTTCAGCACTCCGTAGTCGAGTCCCCAAATCAGTACGTTTTGATGCTCCTTTACGTGGTCGTAGAACTTCTTCACCCATCCGGCATACTCTGACCCGGCGGTCGCTCCGATGGCAGGTGTGTGACAATCCTCGGTCTTGGCAACGTCACAGCGCGCGTTGACCAACCTGTTCGGGCGGCCGACTGCGAATTCCAGGTGAACCCACATATCGTTGGCCTTCGCCAGTTGAACGAATGCCTTCAAGGCATTCCATTGAGAACGAGGCGAACTCTCCGGCCCACCATTGTCCCATCCCCTGAAACCAGGCGCATCCACGTACTCCCCAACCAACGAGTCGCTGAGGATGTCCTGGTCCCACAGATACAGATGAATGAAGCTGACCTTTCCCTTCAACTGCTGGAGGTCCGCGGCGACGATGTCCTTGACTTTCGTGTTCGGGACACATGTGGGAAGGAGTGAGCTGGAATCACAATCATAAGATTCCCAGTCATAGAGCATCCGGTACCAAGCGTGTCCACGCGGGAAGTAATTTATTCCCTTCAGCGAAGTCGGCAACACTAATGGCTGAGGCGTTCCAGGCTGTGAAACAGCCACCGGGCATGAGGCGGAAGCCTGGTGGCTGGCACTGTCGGTCACGGTCACAGACCCAGTGTACGTCCCCGCCGATGTCGGGGTGAAGGATGCGCTCTGCCCAGTACCCGATACGGCGCCCGACCAGGCATACGTGTACGGGGCGCTTCCTCCAGAGGGTGTCGCCGAGACTGTGACCTGCTGACCTACGAGCGGAGACGAGGGAGAAACCGAACATGACACCGTCGGCGAGCCCCCCGATCCCCCGCTCGTCACGAACGACCGCACTGCCGACATCGGTGACGCCCCGGCGCTGTTCTTCGCGTAGACGAACCAGTCGTACGAGATCCCGCTGCTCAACGCAGGCGGCACGCTGTAGGTGGTCTGGCCCGCTACACTCGCCACCTGGCTCGCCAAACCGCTCTGGCCCAGAAAGACGTCATATCCGGTCGCCCCGCTGGATGGCGACCAGGACAGCGTCGGCGTCGTCGTCACGCTGGCCCCGCTTGCAGGACTCGAGAGCGTCACTGGCGCCGGCGGCGGCGGCGCGCCGGCCTGGACGGCAAAATTCGCAGCGGCAAATTGAGTCAGTCCATTGGCTGTAGCAGAGTAAACCGCACTTCCCGCGGGGACGCCCGTAGTGCCTTGGAGCCAGAGCTGCACGCGCACCTGCGTTGGACCTGTTACCAGCACCGGGGAAAGCGGCGGGAATGCCTGGACCGATGGCAGCGGCCAAACCAACACGGCGACCAATGCGACCGTCCCCTGGAAGCCGTTGACCGGCGTAATCGTTGCGTCATAGGACCTCAAACCGTTGACGGAAATCGTCTGATACGCGGACGGGTAAATCTCAAAGTTGAAGTACGGCGCCACGGCGATCACATTCCAGGAGCCCAAGTCGGCCCATGGTGCAAAACTGCTGGAGGCGCTGACTCCCAGAGCATAAATCTCCCGCACGCCGGCGAAGCTCGTGTAGAAAGTGATCGATACGGTGAACGTCAGGGTGTTAGTTCCTGCTCCAGTCACATGCCACGAATTGATCCCGCATTGGCTGTTCTGCAGCGGAGACGTGAGGAGCGCCGATCCAGTGTTGTTCCACAGGCCCAGAGCCGCCCCCGCATACTGCAGCGAACAGATCCCCTGTGTCGGGTTCGTCCCCCCGAAGGACACCTGGAACGAGCTGATGTCGCTGAACCCGCGGCTATCCGTAAAGGTAAACGTGAAACTCTGAGGCGTCCACGCATTCCCGCCTGTGGATGGCGCCGGACTGGTGAGCGCGGGAGCGACCACAAGCGGCGTGATCGCGGCGTAAAACTGGCTCCCAGCGGCCGCGCGAAAACCATTCTGCAGCCGGATGACGTTGCCGGCCTCGAAAGTGATATTCGAGCCGCTGCTGATGGTGTAACTGGCGGCTGTGATAGAGTTGATCGCCTGGTAGGTGTGGCTGCCCGCAGGGGCTGTGCCTGAGAGCGTCAGGTCCTGCTGCGCCGGCAGAGGCAGGGCCATACAGGCGGCTGCGCAGCACGCGGCGGCAAAAAGGCTTGCCCTGCCGGCGCCCGCTCTTTTCGGAACTCGCTTCTGCCCTCTGTGCACACTGCGGATCGGCGTTGGCATCATGTTAAGGCTTTCCGATGCTGGTGATGATGAAGGTCAGGGGAGCGACGGCTCCTGCCTTGGCCTTGACCGGATCGGGCGCCGCCACGTCTGTCAGTTTCCCGCTCGCGGGCACAGGCGCCGCCAAAGCATCGCTCAATCCGAAGGTTCCGCCGGAGACAAACAGGCGGACCGGTGAGCGCACCGGCGCCGTCACCGCGTATCCGCGTTCCCCCGGACTGCTGCTGGACAGGGTCGCCGCCTGCAACATCCCCGAGAGTGTCCGGACCCCGATCCGCAAGCGTGCGCCCGCTGTTTTTCCTTCATTCGCCAGGAGCCGCTGCGGATCGCGAATCTGAACGCGAAGCGTGTAGGCCGGATCCAGGCGGACGAGCGTGTTCGTGACCGCCTGCCCGGCAGCCACCGTGATGCGGGGTGGCGCGAAGGACCAGTGGCATGGATCGAGATGGCCGTCCGCCTCGACGCAGACCAGCCACGTCCCGGCAGCGAGATTGCCCAGCGTGAAACTGCCGTCGGACGCGGTCCGGGCCGTAAGCACGGGCCCGACGATGGCGGCGGTCGCTTTGGGCTTCTCCGGGGCCGCACGCCCGTACAGCAGCGCGGCATGGGGGATGAGCTTCCCTTCAGAGGAGACCACGGTCCCACGGATCGTTGCGGTGGGGCCGGCCTGCGCCCATACCATCGAGGCGGTCAGTTCCATGATCGCCACGAAGATCGGGAATTGTGTTGCAGCGTGTCGGGTCATGGCCGCCTTCTCACCGTTCGGCCTGGACTTCCAGGCGGGCCAGGCGTTCGCGCAGGTCGCGGTTCTGCTGCTCGGCCTGGATCATGTGGAGAGTCAACTCCTCGATTTTGGCCAGCAGCTTGGATTGCATCTCGCCGACACTGACGCCCTTCTCCTTTACCTCGGCTTCGGAGGGAATGTCCGGCAGGTGGTGATGCGCCTGGATATAGTCGTGGACTTCGCTCAGGGGCCGGAGCCGGTAGCCGGGCCGTAAAACGTAGTCCGACCACGGAAGGCTGGTGACGAATATGTCCCTGGCGCCGATGGTCCCATCGACCGCCAGTTTGTAGGGCCCGGGGTTCATCGTCCCGATGCCCACGTTGCCCGTGTCCACGATCGTGAAGACGTTGCCGGCGCCAGGACCGCCCGTGTGCGTCGACATGCCGAAGATCGAAAAGCCTCCGCCCGCGTAGCTGGCATAGGAGTAGAGGTCCCACACCGTGTATCCGCTCCTCATACGCAACTGCGCGCAGCATAAGTCGCCGCGGTCCCCGACTTGTACGCTGCCATCGACGTCGAGCCTGGCGCCGGGGGCCGCCGTCCCGATCCCCACGTTGACGGTACTCGGGGCGTACCAGATGTTGGCCCCATTTGTATTCCAGGTCGTTTGCGCCTGCATGGGACCGGAAAGGCACCCCGCCGTGATCGCGACAAATGCAGGCAGGAGGAGCCCAAAGGGTGAGTTCTTATCGACTGGTGTCATGTGATGTGACTCTCTATTTCGTGTTGAACTCGGCGGCGGCATTCAAATTCCGATTCGGACGTTGCTGTTGGTCCGAACCGGGCTAGTGGTGCTCCACCGGCCCCAAACGAGCGTGCGGCATCGACGCCATCGCCATCACGGTCAGGCCCAGGATTCACGCCCCGGATCGCGCCACGGCCGGTCGCAGGCGCGCGCCGCCCCTCGTTGGATGTGCCCGGTTCGTCTCGATCTCCTCCCTCGAATCCACTCGTCTTACACCACGTTGCTGTCCAGGGCGCTCGCCAGCCTCTGCGGCGTTCGCCCCGGGCGACCGATAAGCACGGGCACGAGCCTTGTGAATGCCGGCCAGCGTCGGCCTGCAAGCCCCGCCTGCCGCTATGCAAACGGCAAATAAATTTAAGTGTTAAGGATAATAAAGTATTAATATAGACTGTTTAGGGGGGGGGGGGTCAAGGAAAATCGAAGGAGCTTACTCTTTGTGTGGTGAATTCCTTATGACGGGGATCCGTCCCCGTTATCCGCCGGCTGGGGGCCACCGTCGCAACTGACGCAGCCGTTCTTTGCGGGCCTCCCGGAGTTGCAAGCCCCCCCTCACTCCTCCCGCACCCACCACCCCGCCGGACCCGACAGCCGCCGCCCCCATACCTGCCGCCCCATCCAGCACGCCAGCGACAGCGCCGTCACCAGGTCGTCGTGCCGCCCCTCCCCGAACGCTCCCAGCTTCGTCCCCCGCTCCTCCACCTCCACCAGCTCCCGCGCCAGCGCCTTCCCCAGCGTCAGCCCCTTCGCCACCTGCAGCTCCCTCCGCTCCAGCATCACCTGCAGTCCCACCACCAGGTCCCGCTTCCCCACCCGGTAGTACCCGCCCGACGGCCCCCCTCCCGGCGACCCGCTCGTGATCGTCGCCGCCCACAACTCCCACCCCTTCCGCGCCGCCCGCAGCAGATCCACCGCCGGCCGCCCCGACGTCCCGTCCACCGCCAGCCGCGTCCGCCCCTCCGCCGCCAGCCCCTCCATCGCCCCCCTCACCCGCTCCACCACCGCCGGGTACGACGTCCGCAGCGGAATCCTCTCCAAATGCCGCACCCACAACCGCGCCCGCCGCTTCACCGCGTACCGCGCCGCGTCCCAGCCGTCTTCCTCTTCCCTGCGCTCCACCACCGCCAGCGCCGAATAGTCCCGCTCCTGCCCCAAATCCAGTCCCGCCAGAAACTGCCGCTTCATATCCGCAGCGGCTCCACTTCGTCGGTGAACGCCGCCGCCACCACCTCCGGATCGAACACCCCGCGCTCTGCGTTCCGGAATTCGCACCCGTACTCCTGCGCGTACATCGCCTCCCCCATCGTTCTCCGCTCCTCCTCCAGAAACGACTGCGGAATCCGCGGGCACTCCTCCGCCGTCACCCGCACCCGCTCCCAATCCTCGCCACCCTTCTCCCACGTCTCCCAGAAAAAACCCTGCTTCCCGTTCGGCGTGCTCATCAGCCACAACGCGCCGTCGCTCACCGCCAGCATCGGCCGCACCGTCTGGTACAACTCGTCGTCCACCCGCGCCGCCTCGTCCACGATCAGCAGCGACACCGCCGAGAACCCCCGCACCGTCGCCGCCCGCCCTGGTATTCCCACGATCCGCGACCCGTTCGGCAGCACTAGCGAAATCGCCTGGCTTCCGTCGGACCGCGCCCGCATCCCGAGCCGTCGCGCGAACGTCACCGCCTTCCTGACGAACTCCGCCGATTGCCGTGCGCTCGGCGACGCCACGATCGTCAGGCTGCCCGCCGTTGTCGCCGCATGGTGCAGCGCCTTCGCCGCCGTCACCGTCGATTTCCCCCACTGCCGCGTGCAGTTCAGGATCACCCGCTTCCCCTTCGTCCGCAGCACCCGCGCCTGCGCAGCGTCCGCCTCCAGCCCCAGCTTCTCCCGAGCCCAATCCGCCGCGTCCGGGCCGCCCCCGCGCGCCGCCGGCCTCCGCCGCTTCCCCGTGCGGTGCATCTTCCCGTAGATCATCCTGACCGCACCCTACCACGCCGCCGCCCTGTGGCCCCCTCTCCGCGCCCCGGGTCACATGCCCGGCGCGCCGCGTTCTCAACCACATGGCTCACCCCGTGCACGTCCCGCAACTACTGTGATCGGCAAGGAGATCTTATGCCCACTTCCGACAAGCAGCGGGAAGCGGCCCGCCGCAACGGCGCCAAATCCCGCGGCCCGAAAACCGCCGAAGGCAAGGCCCGCTCCTCTCGCAACGCTCTCCGCCACGGCCTGCTCGCCTCCACACTCGTCCTCGAAGACGAGTGCCCCGACGCTTTCCATGAGCTCCAAAGCGCCTTCTACGCCCGCTTCGAACCCGCCGATCCGGTCGAAGAGGGTTTCGTCGACGAGATGATCGCGTCCTATTGGCGCCTCCGCCGCCTCTGGACCATCGAGACCAGCCTCCTCAACCGCCAACTCGACCAGATCCCCGACACTCCGGACGACGACCGCGTTGCCTCCGCCTTCGCCAACCTCGCCGCCGTCCCCGGCGCCAACGTCGAGCTCCTCGCCCGCCACGAAACCCGGCTCAGCCGCACCTTCACCCGCGCCCTCGACAACCTGAACAAGGTCCGCGCCGCCGCGCCGCCCGATTCCCCCGCGCCCGCCGTCGCCGCGGAACCCGTTTTGCCGAACGAACCCGGCGCCGCTCCCTCAGCCGCACCCGGGACCCCGGTAGCGCCGGCCCCCGGCTCCTCCACCGCCGCCGAAGCCCGCCCCCCGCTGCGGGACCGAACCCGCGGCTGCGAGCGGGCCGCTGACACGAACCCTTCCCCATCGGCGGCATCGCCGGATCTGCCGGCCCGCCCGGTATGACCTCCGTGCCGCCCGCCGGCCCGTTCTGCCAAACGAACCCGGCGCCGCCTGGTGGACGTGGCGCAGGACGTCATCATCAACCGAGGACGATTGCGCGCCGCGCAGGGCCTGCGGCCGCAACCTGGCGACCGTGCGGCTGGTGGAGCGCGGCGAGCCGGGCACGCGTCTCCGGGCAGTCCACCCAGGACTCCAGGCACGACGGCTTCGCGACGTTCACCGCAGCAAGAGCGGCACGCTGGTGGCGATGAACCGCAGCGGGCACATCGCGGTGCTCGACGAAAAGGGCCGCGAAAAGGAGCGCTACCCGGTGGTCTGCGGCGCGCGCATCCTGGTGGAGGACGGGGCGCCGGTCAAGGCCAACCAGATCCTGCTCGAGTGGGACCCCTACACCTTCTCGATCCTCACCGAAGTCTCGGGCGCCATCCACTTCAAGGACCTGATC
>JADLFD010000053.1 GCA_020845805.1 Verrucomicrobiales bacterium
ACCGCCCCACTTCGCGACGCGTGGTGTTCAGGTTCTGCGCCACAAACACGTCGTCGTTCCCATCCCCGTCGAAATCCGCGACTGCCAAGCCAAAGGCCGGCGCCCGCTGCACCATCTCCGGCACCGGCACGGCGAGGAATCCGCCACTCGCTCGATTCAGAAAGACCATGGTGTCCAGCGTGCTCACCTGCACGCGCCGGCTGAGCACCGCACGCTCGCCCAGCACCTCGCCCAAACTGGCCAGGCTGTAGCTTCGGTCGTCCGGATACCGCTCCAGGAGAAACGGCAGCGACGGCACCAACGCCGCCTTCTGCAACCGGGGCACCAGGGCGTTCCCGGCGTACTCGGTCTCGATGACGTCCACCACTCCCGGCTGCGCCAATTCTCCGTACGCGAAGATCAGCGGCTGTGCCGCCGTCGCGCGGTACGGTCCGTTGCGCCCCGCGTTCGCCACCACCAGATCCATGCGTCCGTCCGAGTCGAAATCCCCCGCCGCCACTGCGCGCCACCAACCCGTGTGCGCCGACAACCCCAACGCCGCTGTCACTTCCGTCAACCGGCCCCCACGCCAGTCGAAGATCCGCACCGGTCCCCACTCGCAGGCCAGCACCAGTTCCCCGTCCCCATCCCCATCGAGGTCGCTCCACAGCGCGCCGTTCACGATGCCGAGATTCTCCAGCAACACGCTGGAGAGCCAAACTTACTATTACCATGTCACCGTCTCGACCTTGCGGCTTGATCAGCTTCCCAGCCGGCCGAAATCTTGGGCCGCCGTGAATCGTATCGACCGGCTCGTCGCCACCATTCTTCTGCTGCAGTCGCGACGCGTGGTCACCGCGGCCGAGATCGCCCGTCACTTCGAACTCACCGAACGCACTGTCTATCGCGACCTCGCCGCCCTGGGCGAAGCCGGCGTTCCCATCGCCGCCGAGGCCGGCGTCGGGTACCGGCTGATGCCCGGCTATCACCTGCCCCCCGTTCACTTCTCCAACGACGAAGCCATGGCCCTCGTCACCGCGGGCTCGCTGGTCGAACAAATGACCGACCCTTCGGTCCGTGATGCTGTCGCATCCGCCCTGCGCAAAATCCACGCGGTCCTTCCCCCCGACCTCCAACGGCGCTCCCAACGCCTGGCCGAAGCCACCCGGGTCGCACGCCATTCCCCGGTATTCCCGTCGGTCATTCCCCTCACCCAACTCCAGATCGCCGTGGCCGAAGGTCGCGTGCTGCACCTCGACTATCAGGGGGCTGCTCGCGCGGAACCCACCGCGCGCGATGTCGAGCCACTCGGACTCGTCCACTACCTTCAATGCTGGCACCTCATCGCCTGGTGCCGTCTGCGCCAGGATGTCCGCGACTTCCGCGTGGATCGCATCCGCGCCTGCCGCACCACCGGGGAACGCGCCGCGCCCAGGCCCGGGTTCAACCTCGACGACTACACGGAACTCAGCGCCCTGCCGGAACCGAGCCAGCACGCCATCCTGCGCCTCCCCCTCGCGCGCCGCGAGAAAGCGCACCGCTACTGGGGAGCCCTCATCCTCGAGGAAACGGTGCTCAAAGAAGCATCCCAGGTCCGACTCAAGATCGCCTTCTGGCAACGCCCCGATCTCGCCCACTGGCTGCTCTCCCTGGGGACCGAGGTGCTCGTCGATTCCCCGAAAACCCTCCGCCAAGAAGTCGCCGATCTGGCGAGGCAAACCGCGGCGCACCACAATTTGTCCCCCTCCTGACATAGGGTTGTCAGTCGGCTCGGTTAGATACCCTGCCGACATGAAGACGCTCCTCCATATCGATTCCAGTCTCCGCCCCGTTTCGGCCCGCGGCTCCGTCTCGCGCCAGCTCACCGCCGAATTCGCTGCCGCGTGGCAGGCACGCCACCCCGACGGCCGGGTGATCCGTCGCGACTTTGCCACCCAGCCACTCCCCCACCTGACCGCCGCCTATATCCACGCCTCCTACAAACCTGCCGATCAGCGCACCCGCGAGGACCGCGAGGCGTCGCAACTCGCCGACGAAACCGTCGCCGAACTTTTCGCGGCGGATCACGTCCTGCTCGGTGCGCCGATGTACAACTTCACCGTGCCCTCCACCATCAAGACCTGGGTCGACCATATCGTGCAGGACGGCACCACGTTCCGGTTTGGTCCCGAGGGGCCCGAAGGCCTGGTGCGCGGCAAAAAGGTCTGCGTCATCAATTCGCGCGGAGGCGATTACGGCCCCGGCTCCCCCTTCGCCGCACTCGACATGGCCGGTCCCTGGCTGCGAAATGCCCTCGGCTTCCTCGGCATGACCGACGTCACCCTCATCACGGTGGATGGGGTGGATATGAACCCCGACCTGCGCGAGCGCCGCATGGCCGACGCCTCGCGACAAATCGCCAGCACGCTCGAAGCCTGGTAGGCCCTCTCCCCGCCCCTCGCTCCTATGAACGCGATGCGCCCGCCGACCAAAGACTCCCCAGGGAAGCAGAACCGCCCCCCAGCCCGCGGAATGCGCACGCGACGCAGCTGGTCGGACAAGCTGCTCTCCTCCAAGCCCCCGGAAGTAAAGCGTCTGGCCCACGCCTTCGCGGACATGCCCGAGGGCTGCCAGATGCTCATCGCCTCGCCCCAACTGGTGGATGAGTACCTTCGCCGCATCCCCGCCGGCACCACGCGCACGACCAAGACCTTGCGAGACGACCTCGCCGCCGCACTCCACGCCGAGCACACCTGCCCGCTGACGACCGGAATCTTCCTCCGCATCGCCGCCGAAGCCGCCTGGGAGCAGCACCAGGCCGGATCACCCCTGGCCAAGGTCGCCCCATTTTGGCGAGCCATAGATCCCGACTCGACCCTGGCAAAGAAGATAACCTGCGGTCCCGAATTCATCCGCCGTCAGCGCGCGAAAGAAGCACAATCCAAACTTCCAGCCTCGTCAGCCTAACCCACCCGCGTGAGCACCCGCGTCCCCATTCCCGATTCCATCCTCCAGCGCAAAGGCGCGCGCACCACCGCTGAGGTCCCTGCCGAGGTGCGGCGCCTGCTCAACCAGGGCCTGCTCGAAAGCGCCAATCTCTGCGAATGGCTGGTGATCGATCAACTCGTCCTCGCCGAGAATGTCCTCCCCCAGCTTGGTTGGTCCAAACTCCTTCCGCCCATCCGCGCCGGCCTCGCCGCGCTGAAAACCCCCACCGCGCCGAAACGCACCGAACTCGTCGGCCGAACCCTCGCCCTGGCCTTCCCCGAGGCGCCGGCCTTCCACCGCGCCGTCCAGACCCTGCGGGCGTCCCGATCCGATGTCGTGCGCTCCTGGGCAGCGTACATGGTGGGCCTCCGACCCGGCCTGACCCTGGCGGACAAGTTGGAACACCTCCGCCCCCTCGCCGCCGATCCCAACATGGGGGTGCGGGAGATGGCATGGTTCGCCGTGCGCGAAAGCATCGCCGCCGAACTCCCGCTGGCCCTCGACCTACTCACGGCGTTCGCTCGAGATCCCGACCCCAACCTCCGCCGCTTCGCCAGCGAAGCCACACGACCGCGCGGGGTCTGGTGCCGCCACCTCACCCCCTTGAAGACCAACCCCATCCCCGGTCTCGTCCTCCTCGAACCCCTCAAATCCGATCCTTCCCTGTACGTTCGCAACTCCGTCGCCAACTGGCTCAACGATGCCAGCAAATCGTGCCCGGACTGGGTCCGCTCCGTCTGCCGCCGTTGGGAACAGGAATCCCCCACCCGGGAGACGGCCTACATCGTCCGACGTGCCCAGCGCACTTTGAACAAGACCGCTGCCCCCGGACTGCGGTGACCCAGTCAACGCCCTCGCTTCGCGTCTCCAGCGCCTTACTCACTCCCTAGTCAAAGCGGTGACTCCGTCACCGCAGCAACGATCGCCTCGCGGCGATCGCTCGGTCCGCACTCGGGAGAAGCCACGCACCGACTCAGGATCCCCCCCAAAAGATCTAGCCGCGACGCTCCCGTCTTGGCGAAGCTCAGGCCCATGAACTCCGGAGTGGGCTTTTGGACCGGCGTCGTCGCGTTCGCCTCCCTCGCAGTCTCCCACGCCGCCGTGCCGCAGGCCGCCCCGACCACCGACTTCAACCGCGATATCCGCCCCCTCTTCGCCAAGCATTGCACCGCCTGCCACGGCGGTGTGAAGGCCGCCGGCAAGATCTCCTTCGTCTACCGCGACATGGCCCTCGCCGCCGGCAAGTCCGGCCAGCGCGCCATCGTCCCCGGCCAACCCGACGACTCCGAACTCCTGCGCCGCGTGGTCTCGGCCGACCCCAACGAGCGCATGCCCCAGCCCGATCACGGCCCAGCCTTGAACGAGTCGGAGATTGAGACACTCCGACGCTGGATCCGCGAAGGCGCCCCGTGGAAGGAACACTGGTCCTTTGTCCCACCCCAGAACCCCGCCGAACCCACGCTCAAGGACGCGTCCTGGGCCGCCGTGCCCATCGACAGGTTCATCCTGGCCCGACTCGAAACCGAGCACCTCAAACCTTCCCCGGAAGCCACCGCCGCCGAATGGCTTCGCCGGGTCACGCTGGACCTCACCGGACTTCCCCCCGCCCCGCGCGATTACGAAGCCTTTCTCGAGGATCGTCGCGATGACCCGCGTCGCGCCAAGGAACGCGTCGTCGACCGGCTCCTCTCCTCCCCGCGCTATGGCGAACGCTGGGCCGCCATGTGGCTCGATCTCGCGCGCTACTCCGACACCTACGGGTTTGAAAAAGACCCCCACCGCGACATCTGGCCCTGGCGGGATTGGGTGATCCGCGCGTTCAACGCCGACCTGCCCTTCGATGAGTTCACCATCCGCCAACTCGCCGGGGACCTGCTCGAAAACCCCTCCGCCGACGACCTGCTCGCCACCGCCTTTCATCGCAACACCCAGAACAATACCGAGGGCGGCACCGACGACGAGGAGTACCGCACCGTCGCCGTGCATGATCGGGTCAACACCACCTGGACCGCCTGGCAGGCCACCACCTTTGGCTGCGCCCAATGCCACGCGCATCCTTACGATCCCATCCCCCATCGCGACTACTACCGCTTCTCCGCGTTCTTCAACAACACCGAGGACTGCGACCAGAACGACGACTTCCCGCGCTTCCTCATCCCTCGCGACCTCGACCAACGCGATGAAGTGGCCCGCACGCAGCGTGAAACGCAGGCGCTTCGCAAAGCCATCAATGACGAAGCCCTCCAGGTCGCCACGTCGGTGTCCGACTGGACGCCGCTCGTCCCCGCCGCGGTCAAATCCAGCGGCGGCACCCTCACCGTCACCGAGGAAGGTCGCCTCCGTTCCAGCGGCACCATCCCGGTGAAGGCGGTCTACACCCTTACCGCCCCCGCCCTCCGCGGCCTCACCGCCCTGCGCCTCGATCTCCTGCCGGAATCCCAGGATCCCAAGGCCGCGCCCGAACGCGGCCAGGCCTTTTCCAAAATCGCCCTCGCCCTCGCCGTTCCTGGCGCCAGCAATCAACCCGTCGTCCTGCGCGAACTCATCGCCGATTACCTGGCCGGTCCCCACGACCCCGCGCGGGTCATCGACTCAGGCGGCGGCTTTGGCAGCTATCCCGTCATGAACGCGCCGCGCCGCGCCTTCGTCGTCCTCGCCCAACCCCTCGACGCTCCCGCCGATGCCAAGCTCGAGATCACGCTCGAACACGGCATCGCCGCCAACAGCGGCGTCCAGGGCTGCGTCCTGCGCAACTTCACCCTCGCCACCTCCACCAACGCCACCCTCACCACCCTGGTCAACACACCCGAACGCAAAGCGCGCTGGGACGCCCTCCAGGCACTCAAGGACAAGATCAAGGACGTCCCCGGCACGCGCGTCCCCATCCTCGTCGAACGCGATGCCCCCGCCCTCCGCGAGTCCCGCGTCTTCGTGCGCGGCAACCGGCTCACCCGCGATGAACTCGTCGACCCCGGGGTCCCCGAACTCCTCGCACCCCCAAAAACCGATCACCGTCTCACCCGCCTCGACATGGCGCGCTGGCTGGTCGGCGAGACGCATCCGCTCACCGCCCGCGTCATCGCCAACCGGTTGTGGGCGGAAATGTTCGGACACGGCCTGGTGGAAACCCTCGAGGACTTCGGCACCACCGGCGCGCGCCCCACGCATCCCGAACTCCTCGACCACCTCGCCCTCCGCCTGCGCGGCGAGTGGAAATGGTCCATCAAACGGTTCCTCCGCGAAATCGCGCTCTCCGCCACCTACGCCCAAAGCGCGCGCGTCACGCCCATCCTGGCCGAAGTCGACCCCGCCAACCGCCTCTACGCGCGCGGTCCCCGCGCTCGTCTCACCGCCGAGATGGTGCGCGACCAGGCGCTCGCCCTCTCCGGCACGCTCTCCACCAAGGCCTTCGGCCCCCCCGTTTACCCGCCCCAACCCGATGGGGTCTGGAGCACGGTCTACAGCGGGGACCGCTGGAACACTTCGCAGGATGCCGACCGCTTCCGTCGTGCCGTATACACGTACCAGAAGCGGACCAGCGGGTACCCGGTGTTCCTCACCTTCGATGCCCCCACCCGGGACGCCTGCACCGCACGCCGGTTGCCCAGCAACACCCCTCTTCAGGCGCTCACGGTGCTCAATGACCCCGCGTTTCTCGAAATGGCTCAGTCCTTCGCCAACCGCATGGAGGTCGTCGGCGATACCCCCGCCTCACAAATCGCCTACGCCTGCCGCCTGCTCACCCTCGAACCCGCCCCCCGCTCGATGGTCGACACTCTCCTCAAACTCTACCGTGGCGCTCTCGACGACTTCCGCACCGACCCCGCCGCGGCGGATAAGCTGGCTCCTACTCCGGAACGCGCCGCCCTCGTGCTCGTCGCCAACACCCTTCTCAACCTCGACGTCGCCCTCACCCGCTGACGCTCCCCCCTCCGCCCGCGCCATGAACACGCTCGATTCCCTCCGCCGCCACGAGCTCCTGCTCGCCCGCACCCGCCGCCACTTCCTGCGCGATTGTGCCAGCGGCCTCGGGGCCCTCTGGTTCGCCAGCACCGCCGGCCGCGCCTGGGGCGCCCCCGGCATCGCCGCCAAGGACCCCACGCGCCCACTCCACCCGGTCGCCCCCCAATTCGCCGCCCGCGCCAAACGGGTCATCTACCTGCACATGGCCGGCTCCCCCAGCCAACTCGAGCTCTTCGACTACAAACCGGAACTCGCTCGCATGGACGGAAAGGAATGCCCGTCTTCCCTGCTCGCCGGCAAACAGTTCGCCTTCATCCAGGGCGTCCCGAAAATGCTCGGCCCCCAGTTCCCCTTCCAGCAGCACGGACAGAGCGGACAATGGGTCTCTGATCGGCTGCCGCTGTTCGCTTCCGTGGTCGACGAGGTGTGCTTCATCAAGTCGATGTACACCGACCAATTCAACCATGGCCCCGCCCAGTTGCTCATGCATACGGGCACCCAGAACCCCGGCGCCGCCAGCGCCGGCGCGTGGGCCACCTACGGCCTCGGCTCCGAAAACCAAAATCTCCCCGGCTTCATCGTCCTCACCAGCGGCGGCAAAAACCCCGACGCCGGCAAGTCCATCTGGGGCTCCGGCTTCCTGCCCTCAGTGTTCCAAGGCGTGCAGTGCCGATCTCAGGGCGACCCCGTCCTCTTTCTCTCCAACCCCGCCGGAATCACACGCGGGCTCCGCCGCCGTACCCTCGATGCCCTGGCCGAAATCAACGAAAAGACGGCCCGCGATGTGGGCGATCCGGAAACCCTCACCCGCATCGCCCAGTACGAACTCGCCTTCCGCATGCAGGTCGATGCCAGCGATGCCTTCGATATCACCCGCGAACCCGCCGGCATCCACAAACTTTACGGCACCGAACCCGGCAAGGAGTCCTTCGCCAACAACTGCCTCCTCGCCCGCCGTCTCGCCGAACGCGGGGTGCGCTATATCCAGCTCTTCGACTGGGGTTGGGACTCCCATGGCGCCGGCGAAACCGAAGCGCTCCACCACGGCTTCAAAACCAAATGCCAGAGCGTCGACCGCCCCCTCATGGCCCTCCTCACCGACCTCAAACAACGTGGTCTGCTCGACGACACCCTGGTGGTCTGGGGCGGCGAATTCGGTCGCACCGCCATGCGCGAAAACCGCAGTGGCATGGAAATGGAACTCGTGGGCCGCGACCATAACCCAGCCGCCTTCACCCTCTGGATGGCCGGTGGCGGCGTGAAACGCGGCCATACCCACGGCGAAACCGACGACTTCGGTTACCAGTCCGTCATCGACCGCGTCTCGGTCCACGACTTCCACGCCACCCTGCTCGCCCTCCTCGGCTTCGACCACCTGCGCCTCACCTACCCCGTCTCCGGCGTCAACATGCGCCTCTCCAACGTCACCAAACCCGGCAGCCAAATCGTCAAAGGCATCCTGGCCTGAGCTTCCTCACCCCTCCTGCCCCCTCTGTCCCATGAAATGGATCGCCTCCCTCGCCCTCGCCTGCGGGCTCGCCCTGGGCCTCACCGGGATTCGAGCCGCCGCAGAAGATCTCTGGGTCGTGTCCCGATCCGAGCTCGGCGATCTGATCCGCAAGGAGCTTCGGCCAGCAGAGCAGGTCTTCTTCCAAGGTTCCCAAGGCAGATCCCGCCATAACCTGGGCGAAACGAGGTCCTCCAACGACCTCTTCACCTTCACCACCGACGACGCCGCCGGCCTCGCCCAGCGACTGCGCGCCGCCCTCGTCAAATTCATGGAAGGCCGCCAACTCTCCAACGTTCGAAGTGACACCGGCGACCTCCAATCCCCTCACAGCACCCTCGTCTGGTCGTACGAGGATCCCAAAAAACACGTGGCCGGTTCCGTGGTGGTCTGGTTCGTCGACGCCCAGACAACCCAGTTCAAACTGATCCTCGTCACCACGGAAACCCAGGCCCAGTCCCCTCGCTGATCCGGCCCCGGCGCGGCCCTGCCGCGGAACAAGATCGGATGCACTCCTCGCCAAGTCGCGTGTAGTCGCGCCCCCTGCCTCCCCAGTCATGGTGGCGACCACATCTCCCCCGCGTTCCCGCGCGTCGAACGTCACTCGCGTTCGATGAGTCGGGCACGGGGGTGCGCCGCCCCCACCAACACCCGGAGCGACCCACGTCATGAATACCTCGCCCTCCCGCCGCACCTCGTCCACCCGCCGCTCCTTCCTGCAACGCACCGCGCTCGCCGCGGCCGCTGGCGGCACCCTCGCCTTCCCGTTCGTGTCCGGATGCCAAACCTCCGGACGCGGCGGCCGGCGGGTGAGTGCCAACGACCGACTGCGCGTCGGCTTCATCGGGCTGGGCGGACGCGCTCGCTGGATTCTCAAGGACGAAGACCTGCCCGGTGCGGACGTCGTCGCGGTCGCCGACTGCTTCCTGCCGCGCATCGACGAGGCGGCCGCCAAGATCGCCGGCAGCGAACGCTGGCATCGCTACCAGCATTACCAGGACATGCTCGCCAAGGAGCAGCTCGACGCGGTCTTCGTCGAAACCCCCACCCATGCGCGCGTGCTCATCTGCATCCACGCCATGCAAGCCGGGCTCGATGTCTACGCCGAAAAACCCCAGAGCCTCACCGTGGCCGAAGGTCGCATCCTGGTCCGCGCCGCCAAGAAGTACCGCCGCGTCCTCCAGACCGGATCCCAGCAGCGCACGATGCCCATCAACGTCTACGCCAGCCGCCTCGTGCGCGAAGGCGCCATCGGACGCGTCCACACAGTCATCACCTGCAATTTCGCCGGCCCCAAGGTCTGGGCCCCCAAGGATGACCCCAACGAAATGCCCGCCGGCCTCGACTGGGATCAGTGGTGCAATCAAACCGCGCTCCGCCCCTACTACATGGATCTCCAGTTCAAATGGGGCGAACTCGAAGACTACGACGGCGGAGGACAAGTGTGGGGCGTGACCGGCTGGGGCACGCATAGCCTCGACCAGGTCCAGTGCGCACTCGGTACCGACGACACCGGTCCGGTGGAGATCATCCCCGAGGCCCCCGGCGGCCCCGCCTGCAAGATCACCATGCGCTATGCCAACGGCACCGTCCTCAAACTCGAAGGTAAGAACCGGGGCATGGAAGACCTCGGCGCCATCTTCGTCGGCGACCAGGGGCGCATCGAAATCCTGCGCGGGGATTTCCTCACCGACCGTCCCGAACTCAAGAAGGACGCGCCGCCGCCCACGCCCCAAGGACCCAAGGAATCCATTCCGCACATAGAGAATTTCTTCGCCTCCATCCGCAGCCGGAAACCCACCACCGCCGGACCCGAGATCGGGCACCGCGCCACGACGGTGTGCCACCTGGTGAACATCTGCCGCAAGGTCCAGCGGCCGTTGAAGTGGGACCCGGTGATGGAGCAATTCAACGATGCCGCCGCCAACGCGCTGCTCTCGCGCCCCCGACGCGCCGGCTACGAACTCCCGAAGATCGGATAGGCACCCCTCGGAGTGCGGTGACGCGGTCACCGCCCGTACGCCGCGTCCCCGACGCCTTTCTTACTCCCCGGTCAAAGCGGTGACTCCGTCACCGCACTCCGCGACTTTAGGAGCGCGTCCGTCGCTCCCACCGGGTATCCCTGCCGTGCTCGCATGCAAATCGCCTCTCTCGCCGCCTGGCAGATCTTCGACTCGCGCGGTGTGCCCACGGTGGAAGCCGAAGTGACACTCTCGAACGGCGCCTGCGGCCGCGGTATCGCCCCATCCGGAGCGTCCACCGGACAGTTCGAAGCGCTGGAACTGCGGGATCGGGACCCCAGACTATTCCGCGGCAAATCGGTCTTCACCGCTCTCCGGCATATCGAGGGCGAAATCGCCACGGCGCTGCGCGGAGTCGACGCCTCCAACCAGCGCGCCCTGGATGAGCGCCTGATCCAACTCGACGGCACCCCCAACAAGAGTCGCCTCGGCGCCAACGCCCTGCTCCCGGTTTCCATGGCCGCCGCCCACGCCGCCGCCGTCGCGCGCGGACTCCCGCTGCACGCGCACCTGGGCAACTCCCAAGGGTTCACGCTCCCGATCCCCGAAATTCAGATCATCGGCGGCGGCGCGCATGCGAATTGGCGCACCAACGTGCAAGACTACCTGCTCATTGCGGTGGGCGCCCAAAGTTTCGACGACGTGATGCGCATCACACATGACGTCTTCCATGCCGCTGGCGACCTCCTCGCCGAGCGTGGCAAGCGCTTCGGCGTCGCCGATGAAGGCGGCTACTGGCCGGAGTTCGACACCAACGAACAGCCCCTCGCGCTCATCGTCGAAGCCATCCAGCGCGCCGGCTACACCCCGGGTCGCGACGCGGCCATCGCCCTCGACATCGCCGCCAGCGATCTGCGTGACGAATCGACCGGTCGCTATGGCTTCTCCCTCGAACGCCGCGACTTCTCCTCCGCCGAGTTCGTCGATCTCCTGCGCCAGTGGTGCGACCGCTACCCGATCGTCTCCGTCGAGGATCCGCTCGCGGACACGGACTGGGACGGCTGGGCCGCGGTGACCCAGGCGCTGGGAAAACGAATTCAACTGGTCGGCGACGACCTCTTCACCACCAACGCAACCCGCATCCGGCAAGGCATGGCCGCCGGCGTCGCCAATGCCGTGCTCATCAAGCTCAACCAGATCGGGACCGTCACCGAAACCCTCGACGCCATCCGCCTCACGCAATCCGCCGGCTGGCAACCGATCGTGTCCGCGCGCTCCGGGGAGACGGAGGATGCCTTCATCTCCCACCTGGCCGTGGCCACCAACGCCGGTCAACTCAAGGTGGGCTCCTTCACCCGCAGCGAACGCATGGTGAAATGGAACGAGGTCATCCGCATCGCGCGCGACCTCGGCCCCCGCGCCCGCTTCGCCGGCTGGCCCCCGCGAACGGTCCTCAACGCCGTTCCGCCACCGCCCTGAGCACGTCGCGAATCCCGTCGATCACCAGTTGAGGATCCTCCGCTTGGAGATTGTGCCCCCCGGCCACAGAACGACGCAGTGTGCTCTTTGTAGAGAGCCGCTTCATCTCCTCCGCCAACGCCTGGGACACGGACTCGATCTTCGCCGCGACCTCCGCCGGAAGGTTCGGATCCACACTGAAACCCGCGTGATGAGTCAGGATCATCAGCGGTTTGTCGCCCAACACCCGCGCCGCCTTCACTTGCGCTGAGCTGGCCACCGGGTCGATCTGCTCAGGGTTGGAATCAGGGGATACGCGACTGGCAAGAAACGTGCGCGCCCCGCTGACACTCGCGGGCTCATTGGGCGTCGCCGGCGGCAATGAGGCGAGCCAGCGCGCGTCCTGGTCCGGATGCGTCGCATCCACCAGCACCAGACCCGCCACGGATTGGGGGTGCTCGCCAGCGAACACACGGAGGTGCAGGCCGCCATAGGAATGCCCAACCAGGACATACGGACCGGCGATCTGCGCCTTGGTCAGCAACGCGTGCAAATCCGCCGCCACATCCCGGCTGGTGCGCGGCAACTTGGGCGCGGGGTCGCTCCCGCCAAGCCCCGCCCGATTGTAGATCACGACCCGATGCGTCGCGGCCACGGCCTCCACCACCTTCCGCCAGGAACCACTCGCCAACGGGGGCTCACCCATGCCGGCTTCGATCACGACCACCGGCGTCGCCTTCGTGCTCCCGTAGGTGCGCATCTTCAATGCGCGCCCTCCGAGGTCGATCGTCCGCTCGCCTTCCGGCGATCCCGCGATTGCCCGCCAGAACCCCAAACACACCAACCCGATAAATATTGTTCGCTTCATGATGATCCACGGCGGCTCCTCGGTACGCCCTGAAGTCGCCGCCGCTCCCGCCAAGCAGCATCCACGCCAGCCTCCGTGGGCCGCCGGCATGCGCCTCCCCACGCAGCGCTGGAGCGAACCGGGAGCCTCGGTGCCTCCCCGTCAGTTGCTGAAATCGGGACCTCGCATCCCAAACGCGGAACGTTCCGTCACCCGCGCGCGCGGCCCCCGAGGCTTTCTTACTCCGCTTGCGCGCGGTAATACGCCGGCCGACTCAGGTCCGCCGCCGCATCCTCGAACGTGGCGCTCCCCGCGGCGTCCAGGGTGACCGTCTGAACCGACAACCATGGGGTCGCGGTCGAACCGAGTCCGGTCGTGCGCTGAACGGCATGCCGTGAACCGGGCGCGCCCTCCACGATGAACTGCGGATGTCCGTTGGAAAGACGCTGCGGATGGGTGAGCCGCGCCGGGGTCGGCGTGGTTCCGCCACCCCCCCCACCCTGGGTCCGCAGGACGAATTGGGTGGAACGCGTGACCGATCCATACCCGCCCATGTTGGGCACGGCGTTGGTCGAGGAATAGAAGCTACGGTTGAAGACTATGGTACCGCTCAGCACCGAGTTCGTGGCCAGGGTCTTGGCCGGAATCACCACCGAGGTTGCCGTGGACAGCAACTCCCGCGGCACGCAGGGATCCGGCGCCGTGAACCGCACGCGCCCACGATCGTCGATGAGGGTGATCGAGATGTAGTCCGTGGCGCTCGCCCCGGTGAAGGGGTTCCAGGCCAACGTAAAATCCGCGTCCGCGCGAATCGCCTGGGCGGCGTCGAAGTTGGTGATGCGTGGCACCGGAGGGTTCAACGCCGGCACGGTCATCGGAACACTCGCTTCCGGCTGCGTTCCCATGACGAACCGCATGGTGTAGGTCCCCGCGGGTGCGGCGGCCTCGAACTCCTCCTCGGTCGCCGCGATCACGCCATGCTGCAACGTCTGGGGAACGAACGAGGTGAGCGGCGTCACCGTCCCGTTCGGTGCGGTCAGGGATGCCGAGACGGGATTCGGCCCCAGCGCCGCGGCCTGCACGATCGCGCCGAAGGTGAAGGAACTGCCTCCCTCCATGGGAACCGGTTCGCTGGCGGAATCCTGAATGAAGGACGAGCTCTTGAAGAGGGTGAAGAACCCCATGTTGGGCGGCGTCGTGGGCGGGTTGCACGGAATGCCGGATCCCGTCGTGAAATGCCCGGCGTACATTCCCGTGGGCACCGCCAGGCCCGCCGGATTCTCGAGCTTCACTGGAGCGGCGGCGGGATTCAGCTCCCAGAGGATCTCGGTGTTCACCGGCAGGTTCCCCTCGTAGTCGCAGAACAACACCCGGCTATTTGCCGACCAGGTATACCGAAACTTGGACGCCTCAATTCCCGCCCCCGACCACGAGATCGCCGCCGCCACGGACGGTGGATTCCCCGCGATGGCGGTGTTGGTCTTCATGGCCTGATCGAAACTGAACGAGACCACCTGGCTGGGCGGCACGCCGATGCTGTCCGTCGCCGGATTGGCGGCTGCCAACACAGGAACCGTGCCTCCCACGCCGGTCGAAAACGTCCCCGACACCGTAGCCAACGCCAGACCGTTCTTGCCCTTGAGCGGGAACAGGGAGCCGGTCGGATTCAACCGCCAAGTGAACGTCGCGTAGGGAAACTGGATCACCGCCTTGAGCGTGAACGACTTCTTGTCGGCCCCCCAAGTGGCGAGCAACGACTGGTTGAACCCGGGGGCCGTCACCTCAAAGTTGCCGGCAATCGCGTTCGGAATGCTCTGGAACAACGGCACGGTCGTGTCCATTTCCTGATCGAACACAAACACCAGCGAGGCGGTGGTTGGGACCAGTGTCGCGCCATCCACGGGGGTGACCGAGGCCAGCTTCGGCGCGGTCTGAGCGTGCACCGAAAAGCCGAACACCAGCGACGTCAGCAACGCCAGCCAAGGGGCAACCCGCATCGCCGGAAGCGTGCGAACGGGCCTTAAGCAAGGGGAGGATACAGGAATCATGGGAGTGAGCTTGAACAAGGGCGCGCCATGACGGGCGAAACCGCCAAAAACGACCCCGCGGAGCCAGTCCGGAACGGGCCCATTTTGCAAGCGACTTTCGCCGCACCATTCAGCGCGGACTTCACTCCCGTCCACGGCTACCTCTTCGCTCCGATCGGGTCGGGTGCCGGGGATTGCGCCCCGGCACCCTCCCACACCACCGTACGTGCGGTTTTCCGCATACGGCGGTTGAACGCAGCGGCCGTCTACATGGGGACCGCAAGATCTGATGG
>JADLFD010000054.1 GCA_020845805.1 Verrucomicrobiales bacterium
CCCCCGTCGCGCGCGTCATCAGCTCCCAGTTGGTCGAGGCCATGAAGGAGGAGAAGGCCGACCCGTATGACACGCACCCACCTCTCAAGCAACGGCTCGAGGCCGTAGCTCACCTGCCTGCGGGCGACACGCCCAACCCCGACCCCGCCGCCTCCGACCTGCTCAACGAAGTCGCGGACCTCGAGCGCGATCTGCTCGCCACGCTCGCGGACGCGCAGACCGCCGCCCAACTCAAACCGGTGAGCTGGGACGAAGTCGGCCCCCAAGTGTTCCGGCCGCAATGGGAGGAGCTCGCGCAGACGAACGCCCCCGTGCTCGCGGGAGTCACTCCCGAGAACCTGCCCACGCTCGCCACCGCCCAACTGCAGCCCTTCGCCGCACGCTGCCTCACCCTCGAAGGCAAAACCCTGGCCGGCGACGAAGCGGTCGGCTTGGCCAAATGGGTCATCGGCGCCGCGCTCACCACCGCGTTGCTCCGCCGCGGCGCCCAGGTGCACTCGCCTCCAGGCGAGAATGTCTCCGTGCGACTCGGCGACGCCGTGCTCGAGCCGTTCGTGCTCCTGCCTCATCTGACCTCTGGCAGCCTCACCGACGCCGCCTGGCAGCAGACGGTCGACGCATTCGGCATGCGAGGTTTGGACCTCGGCGAACCCGCCAGCCCGGCTCACTCCGCCACCACGCGGTAGAATCGTTGCGCGCCGCCCCGCGGACCCGACAACCGCTCGGCGGCGCCGGTCCCCAGCCACGAGGCGGCACCGCGCACCCAGTCGCTCGCGCCGAGTTCGTCCCGGTGATCGACCCGGTAGAATACCTGATCCTCCATCTGGACGGTGCCCAAGGTCTGCGTGCCCTCGCCCCCCGCGGTACCCGCCGAATTCGCGATCACCTTGGGCGGCTCCGGGATGAGCGCGCGCAGGCGCTTCAAGCCCAGCGTGCCGCCCCCGTGAATCCCAGTGTGCAAATCCAGCCCCCGAAACGACACCAGCACTTCGTCTCCCACCTCGGGTAGCACAAACCGATACCAACGCCCCTTCAACTCCTGACCCCGCGAGGTCCTGAAGGTGCCCGGCTGATCCAGCGCCAGCCACAGGCTGCCCGGCGCCGTAGCCCAACCCAGTCCGGTGATGGCTCCGCCCCCGATCAAGGTCCCCAGCGCTCCGGGATCGGTGACCGCATCACCGGCGTGCCTGCGATCTCCGTCGAAGGCCGAAACGCGAATCCCCGCCTCCCCCCACGCGCTGCGCAAGCGACCGAAGATCGCGTCCGCCTCGTCAAACCAAAGCGCCACCCCCCGCTTGCCCGACTCCGAAACCACGCGGAACTCCAATTCCGAAGCCGTCCCGTCGTCGGTCTGGACGCGGGCCGTCGCCCCCAGCATCACGAGGTCCGTGTCGCGGTTCCCTTCGAGCAGCGCGATCGGCGGATCCAACTGCATCACCACCCGCCCCGCTGGGTGTGACTTCAGCGTCTCACCCGGCTGGATCCCCAACCGGCCGCCGCCGTTCAATCCCGAGGCCTCCACGCCTCCAGTCGCGGTTGTCTTCAGGCTCGCGCCGCCGTAAGGCACAAACTCAATGCCCGACCCGTCGTTGGGTAACGGTTCGGGTAAGATCGCCAACACGTAGTCCTCCACTTCGCCATCCGGAGCCTCACCCAGCGGACCCAACCCGCCAGCGCTGCTGAGCCGAAGTCGCGCATAACTGCGACCCACGCTCGCTGTCGACGGCACCAGGAATGAGAGGGTGTTCAACCCATTCGTCACGACCGCGCGATCCAGCACCTTCTCCCCCGCGTCCGCGAAATCCCCATCGGCGTTCAAATCCACAAAGGCGTCCAGGAAGGCGCCAATGCCGGGCGCGCGCACCGAGGCCGTGAACGGCACGGTCGCGCCGCGCACTGGAGCCTGCAGAAGTTGCACTCCATCCTCGTCGTCCAACTCGGACGCGTCGTCCCCGTTCGCCAGCAGCGAAGCCTGCCCATCGCTCTCCGGATCCAGCCGGGCGCCCAATCGCAGTCCAGGCAGGACGCGATGCCGCGCCCCGTTTTGTGCGAGCGCAGTGCCATACGACGCCGGGGCATCGCCGAAATCCGGGAGTCCGGACCCCGCCACCACCGTGTTGGTCAGCATATGCATCCACACTGGCCGCCACGCGACCTGCCCGTCTTCCGTGCGCGGCAGGTACGCGTCCACAATGATGCAATTGTGAAACCGCGCCGACCCATCGGGGGGACGCAGCAGGGACGTGAACGTGCGCGTGCCAAGGTAAGGAGGGCTGGAGGTCTCGATCTGCGCCAGCGGTCCAAAGCCCGAGATCTGCAGATCATCCCAAATTGGGGCCTGCTGCCAAATCCCCTCCTCCAACGTGTCCAACCGATGAGTCAGGCCGTAAATCCGATCGCGTGGCGTGGCGCTGGGATTGCCGAACCAGTCCGGCTGCCGGTGGACCGGGAAATGGATCCAGTCCGCCGTCGCAAACAGCACCGCGCGACTGACCTCGCGGGTCTGCGCCAGGTACAACGCGCAACTGCCCCCCTGGGAATGTCCCGACACCGCCACGCGATCCCAGCGGATGTTCCCCAACTCGTCCAGGTACTGCCCCCACTGGTGCTCCGCCGGCGCGTTCACCGCGAGATAGGTGAGCAGGCTCTGCAGACGCACTTCCACCGAGTCCACGCGTCTCACCTGTTTTGGCGCGTCCACCCGATCGTCGGCATACCGAAGCCCGGTGACCGTCTCTTCCGCGAGATCCTCGAAGCAGTCCAGGTTGGGATTCACCGAACAGACGGAAGCCATGCTCGGATCGTTTTGGTATTTCAAACCCAGTGCGTGATAGCCCTGGACGGCCGCCGTGCGAAGCCACTCCTCCGAAGCAAAGGCGCTCGAACCGGTGCCCGGGAGATGGACGAGCAACCGTCCCAAGGACGTCACGTTCGTGGCCACCACCAGCAAATGCGGGGTGTCGAAGTCGGGATGTACCGCGGCCTCCACCTCGCTGGGATGGATACGCTCCACCACAAATCCCGGGTCCGTCACCGAGAGCCGCACGCGATCCGGATCCTTGCTGATGCGCAAACCGCGCACGGTGACCAGGCCCTCGGCCCCAGCCACCGTCTCTCCCGACTGCACGACACTGCCGTCGCGCACCCGCGTCAACTGCCACGCCAGGCGAGTCCCGGCGGACGGCTTGAATTGTTGCGGCCGGCGGATGGCCACATCCGCGACCAGCACCGACGCCGTGGCCTCATCCACCGCGGCGAGGCCACTGAGCTCGGGGGCACCCACGAGCCAGAGCGTCGATTCCCAACGTGTCAGGGTGTCCGTGATCCCTTCGACGTCCCAGTCGAAGGCGCCGCCCCAGGTCCCGGAGTCGTCCCCGTTGGTCAGGTTGCTCAGACAGGCCAGCGGCGATCTTCCTCCCAGCTCGCCCGGGCCCGGATCCCCGTGGCCGGCGTAGCGCTGGAGATGGAAGAACGCCGGATACGACTGGTGCACGCGGTGGCGCGCCTGCAGACCGAGGTCATCGCGCCGGGTCTGCTCGGCCACCGACGCTTCGTCGCGGGTATTCGTCCAGTGCCCGCGCCACTCCGGAAACCCGTGACCGCGGAGATCCCAGTAGAAATGCACGCCCGTCCCCTCGCGATCGGAAGCGCGCATTTGCTCCACCATGTCCGGCCCCCAGAACATCACCCCGGAACTGGTGCAATCGAAGCCATCACACCCGTTGTGATCGCACTTGCCGTGGAAATGGCGAATGAGCGGCCAATCCCGCGCCGCCGCCACCCGGTTGCTGAACACGGACAACTCCTGGAACCGCACCAACTCGCCCAGATGATTGGTAAGCGTGACCGGCAGATTCTGTTCCGTAGTTCCGATCTGGGGATGATCCGGAATCCAGTTCACGAATCGCATGCCGCAGTTGTAAAGGTGCAGCAGGGAGAAGCGGTCCGGATGCGACCGCGCCAACATCTGGGCGCCCATCGATCCCCAGCTGTGCCCGACGAGGGCGACGCGTTCGGCGTCCACGTAGCCCTGAGCGACAAGCCAGTCGAGGACGTACAGGACCCGGCGTTGGGTGTAGTTGACGATCACCGCGTCATCGGACGGCACGCGTCTGACGCCCCCGGGGCCGATGGCCTCGGAGAAGGGATCGTACTCCGGGACGTAGCCGACCCATCTCGTGTTGGTCGGAGAAGCCACGCCCAACTCCAGGTGCGTCAACTCGTCATCAAAGGCCACCAGCAGTCCGTGGCGGGGCAGCAATCCGATCACCGACGAGGCCCGACCATTGGGCAGCCACATCTCCGCGTCGCCGTTGGCACCATGGAAGCACATGGTGGCTGGCCACGGTCCCTGACCCGGGAGCCCTCCCTGCGGTTCGCAGGTCAGGAAGAGATGGGGCACGCCCCCGCGCGCGGCATTCGCCAGGATCGGAAAGTCCGGACGTCCCTGCGTCAGATCCTGATCCCCGTCGACCCAGGTGATGAAGATCGAGACCTGGTTGGTGGTGGGGCCCTCCGCGTGGTCCGGGGCGACACTGGCACGCCGGATCTGCCTCTGCGGGCGCGGCGGGTCGTCGAGCGAGTAGTGCCCTGTCACCAGACCCGTCCGGTTCCGGGCTGCCACGTCGGTCTCACCCCAGGACGTCACGGCAAAATACCCGCTGAAATCCTGGCGCACCGTGGCGACCATGAGCCCCTCAGCCGGTTGCAGCGCGTACCGTCCCCCACCCGGCAAAGGCACGGTGTAGTGGTCGAGCACCCCTTCCCCAAACGCCACCTTGGCCTGGCGCGCGAGGTTCAAGCCCAGGACCTCACTGGCAAACAGGCGCGTCACCAACCGGGCCTGGCTCGTGTTGGTAAACGGCGCGGGAGCGTACCAGAGCGCGAAGGTGTTCGTGCCCTCGCGCGCCTCGAGCCCAGGCTGAAATACCACCCAGACCTGGCCGTTGGTGCACCACGCCCGCACGTTTCGGGGAAACTCAGGCAGCCCGGACAAGGACCGCTCGCCGCCGGCTGCGCGGCGGGTGATCTCCGCCCCCGCGGCCGTGGCTGCCCGCAGGGTCCACGGCATCGCCCCGACCAAACCCAGCAGCATGGTCAACACCAGGCCAGGCCCCCACCGTCCGGGCGCCACGCCCCGTGCGAACCGATTGAGCCTCAACCTCCCGGCCGCCTCGTGCCGACCGCCCTTCCCGTCACTGGCCTCGATGGTCATCCCCTGTGTCTACCCACGTCCCGGGGATTTCTTACACGGCTCGGCCTATTCCGCGGAGGGCAGGGTCCCCTGCCGGTACGCCTCCAGGGTCTCGCGCAGCTTGTTCTTCACTCTTTCATCCTCAGCTCCCGCCTCCACTTCCTTCACCGCCTTCTCCTGGCTGGCGAGAGCGAGGTCCTTCTTCCCCAGCATGAATTGCGCGCGCGCCAGGGTGTCGAGAATGTGAGGTTGCGGTCCCTTGGCCATCTGGATCGCCTTGGCGGCCATGCGCTCCGCCAACTCGCAGTCCCGGCCTTCGGCCTCCTGACGCGTCACAATCGACCAGGCCAGGCCGTTCAGGAATTCCGGATCCGGAGCCGACCCGCCTAGGATTTCATCCCCCTTGGCTCGGGCTTTCGCATAGTCCTTGGTCCCCACCAGGATCTCGTACTCCGCCCCCGCGATCACGTCCTTCCACAAGCCTGTCGCCTGTCCTCGCAAGCCGGCGAGAATCGTGCCCGCCTTGTCCCAGGACTTTTCACCCAGGAGCGCAAACAACACCTCCAGTTCGCTTTCGAACTTCTTCTGGCGCGCCTGCGTCTCCAAGGCCCGGGCCTTATCGAACTTCCCGGACAACACCCCCTCGATCAATTCATCGGTCAGATCCATGGGATGCCCAATCCAAGCCAATTGCCCCTGGGTATCCACCACGAACGAGGCCGGAATCCCAGGCTGGTTGGCGGCGTTCAACCAATGGGCGAGCATGAATCCTTCGCCCCCGTCCGACTTGTCATCGAGCGCCACGCGGTAGGTCATCTGACTTCCCATCCGTTTCACAAAAGGCGCCACCAACGCTTCCTTCTCCTCGCGCACGTTCTGCCCGATAACGATCAAACCCTTCCCGGAGAAACGCTCATGCAACGCGTTCAAATGCGGGATCGCGGATCGGCACGGACCGCACCAGGTGGCCCAAAACTCAAGGATGTAGGCCTTTCCCTTCTGGAACTCCGAGACCCGCTCGCCCTGCACCCACGTCCCGGTCTTCAACGCGGGCGCGCGATCCCCCACTCCCAGCGCGGCCTTGTTCGTACTCTCCGCCGCGTTCACGGGCGACAGTCCGTGGCACAGCACCACCACCATCACCATCGCCCCTAGCCCAACCCATGAATTCGTCTTCACAGCGGGAATTCAGACCTTCCACCGCACTTCCCTCAATCCCTTTGCCGCCACCAGCCAGCTCGGCGCGGGCGATGTCCCCCCCTTTCCGGCGACCCCTAACGTCTGACCTCCAGGTCGGGCAGCACTTGCTCGAGTTGGGCCACGGCGGCCTCGGACACCAAGGTTTCTTGCAGGTCCAACTTCTCGAGGGTCCTAATCGCCCCAAGCGATTCCACGGCCGCGTCTCCCACGCCGGTCCCGTTCAAATCCAGGTGACGCAGCGGCAAGTGAGTCAAAGCCGCCAGAGTCGTCCCCGTGATCGGGTTCTTGGCCAATACGAGGTCCTGCAGCTTCCGGCAACCCGACAACGCTGCGACCGTCGCATCGCTCAGTTTGCCTCCCTCCAAGTCGAGCTCGGTCAGCGAGTGAAGTGCCGCCAACACGGCCACCTCCGCCTCCGCGAGAGGCACCTCGCGAAGCACGATCTTCTGCAGCGACCCGAGCTTCTCGAGGGCGCGAAATCCCGGGCCAACCACCCGCGTCGAGGCGAGATCGAGATGGGTCAGGCCCTGCGTCCGCTCCAGGGCCGCGAGACCCACGTCCGTGATCTTGGTCGAGCTGAGGTCCAGGGAGGTCAGGGCGGGCAGGACAGGCAATCGCAGCAGTGCCGCATCGTCGATCTCACAGAACGCGAGCGATAGTTCCGTCAGTTGGTGCAGCTCTCCCAGCATCGAAAGGGTGTCTGCACCCACCTTACACGACACGAGCGACAAGGATTCCAAGCCGTGAAGCCGGCTGACGCTCCGCAACTGAGTGTCAGCCCCCGGCCAATCACGGAGGCTCAGCTCCCGCAGGGCCGGCAACGCGGCCAACCGATCCAGCGCGTCCGTCACCGAAGGCGCACGCGCGATCGACAGCGACTCCAATGCGGTGAGGCGCCCGAGGCAATCAAAGGCTTCGGTGGAGATCGGCGTCTTTTCGAGACGCAGAGTGTTCAGCCGGGGCAGCGCGGCAAGCGCGCACAGACCAGGCTCCAGGGCCTTGAGCTCGGTGACCACCAGATTGGTCAAACGGCTCAGTGAACTCAAAGCGCCCAGACCGGCTTCAGTAATTCGCGTCCTCGTGAGATCGAGGCGAGTGAGGTTGGTCAGGGACCCAATGATCCCCAGCCCAACGTCATCCACCGCACTCTGTCCCACGTCCAGCTGCCGCAGTGCCTTGAGCCGCCGGAGATGTTGCAGGCCGGCGACCGTGAAATTGGTCGAATTGCGCAGTCTCACCGAGGTCGCATCCACGGCAAATTCGAGATCCGCCAAGTCCGCGTCATTCGCGCCCGACCGAAAGCTGACGCGCCCGCGCGAGAAGGTGAACGGCAGTTTCCGCTTCGCCGTGGTTGGTCCTGCCCGCGCGGCCGGGTCAGGGGAGGGGTTTGTCCCGTTGTGCTGCCCGCTGCTCCCTTCCCCGGTGAAGGCCCACGGGAGGGAGCCCTGCCGCACGTAAGGCGATGCCATTTGGAAGGGCACCCAGGGAAGTTGTCTCAGTTGCGCCACCGTGATCGGGACCCGCAGGTCCTCGTGCCGCCAAACCTGTTGCCCATCCGCCTCCGTCTTCGGAAGACCATCCGAACCGCGTTCGAGCTCGAGCGCGAACTGGTCGGTCCACGAATACCGTCGTACCGCGAGCTCAAGCGGGTCTTCGGGCCGCAGGCCGCGCAGGCCGCGCAGGAACTGGACCACGGTAGCCGGCTTCTCGGTCCCCCACCCGAGCAGCACATCCGAGGACCGCAACCCCAGCGACCCCATGTCCTCCGCGTTCACTGCGCCGAGCATCACCGCCGGATGCGCCGGGGCGTGCAGCACCCATACGGCCAGCTGCGCCATGCCACGACGTAGGTGAAGCTGTAAATCACTCCCGTCGCGCCGGACGGTGGCGAGGTAGTGGGTGAACGAGGGGAGGGTCGAGCGGAACACCAGGTCGCTCCATATCTTGGCGTTCGGCACCTCCATCTGAACGCCATCGATCGCGAGCAGCAGATCTCCCAACTGGGGCGTGTCGGACGCCTTGGCATCCACACCCCCGACAATGCACAGCACCGGAAGCCGGGGCGCCCTGGACCGCGCCTCCTTCAACAACCGCGCCAAGTCCCGTTGCCGTTCGATTCCAGGCAACCCGGGAACGCCCGGAGACTCCGCGATGGCACGTTCCGCCCTTTCCCAAGCGCGCTCATACTGACCGACGAAGATCAGGGCCTGAAGATAAGCCTCCACCAGATCCAGGCTCCCGACACCATTCCCGTCACACAGGAACTGGAGGACCGGCAGCGCCTCGGCACAGTACTGATATCTCACCAGCGCCCGACCCCGGAGGGAAAGCACGCGGCGATAGAGCGGGTTGGTGCCGGGGCTGGTCTGTTCATGAACCAGATCGAACGCTCGCGCAGAGGCCGACAGGACGAGGTCGGAGTTCAACCAGAAGTACGCCTCGGCCAACACGGTCCAGGCTTCCAGATCACCAGCATCCTGTCGCACCACATCTCCGGCGATGGTGGCCACGCCAAGCCAATCGCCCAACTGAGCTAAGGCCTGCCAGCGAAGCCGCGCTCCGCGGCTCGGGTCATCATCGCCGGATCGCCCTCCTGAACCAGTGCCCAAATCAGCTGCCGGCGCCCACGCCGCACCACGTCGCGCCACCCAGGCCACTTCAAAGCCTCGCTGCGCCTGCAACGCCTCCGCCACCGCCACGGGCAGCGGCTCTTCCACAACCGTCTCCGAGCGCGCCCAGGTCGGAAGCGCCGGAGGCGTTTCCGCGGGTGACGCCTGGTCGGAGAGCAACGCGTGGGTCCGCGCGCGCGCTCCCGGCCGGAGGGTCGCCCAGCCGTTGGAACTCCAGCGCTGCGCGGCGAGTTGCTCGGCGAACGCCACCCGCTCACCCCCCGTCAACCCCGCGAGCACCCGAAACCCATGACTCAATCGCTCGGCATCCCACCGAACCAGGACCCCCTCACTGTCAAATGCCTGCAACGTCCGCCCTTCGTCGGTGAACCCCATGCCGGCCAAAACCGAAACGGCCCGCCCAGGCTCGCGCGACACATTGAATTGAGCGATCCGCTCCCGTCGCTGCATATCCCACAACTGCACCGTGCCATCGACCGACCCCGTCCCCAGCAATGTGCCGTCCGGGCTGAACACCAGGTGATCCGCCGAGCCACACGGTTCGGCAAAGCTGGCCAACCACGCGAGATCGGGCGCAGACCACACATCAAGCCGACCTCCACTCGAATGAGTGAGCAGCCGCGAGCCGTCGGGAGAAAACGCCGCCGATATCGGCTCCCCTCCCCCCCGCAACCTTAAGTTCGCGATCCGATCACCCGAGACCACATCCACCAGCGCATAGGTGGCCTGTGCCCGCTGCACGAACGCACGCCGAGTCGCTCCATGAACGGCCAGGACCAGGCGATCCGCCCCGTCACCCAGTGGAACGCTCCAGGCACGTCGTCCATGGGTCACGGAGTAACCCACCACCTGATTCTCCCGGTGGACCACCAACTCCCCGCCATCCGAGGTGAAATCCACCCGCCGCACCGGACCAGCCCCCCACTCCGGTTCCTCCAGCACCACCCGGCTCGCCCCCGTCGCGGTGTCGACCAGGAACCCCGTGAACTTCGCCACGCTGGTCGAAACACTCGCCACCAAGGCGCCATCCGGTGAAAACGCCGCCCTCGCCATTTCCCCGCCGCCGTCTTCGGCCAACGGCGTTCCCACTCGCGTCCCCAGATTGGTGTACACCAGCGACGATTTCAGTCCTCCCCCGACCCTGACCACCGCCATTCCACGCGCATGATACGCCACCCACTGTTCGCCACGCGCACTCAGCATCTCCCGGCCGGTCTCCAAACGATCCGACAGATCGAGCAGCCTCAAGGTGAAATCATCCACCCCCACCGCCGCCTGGCGGCCATCCGGACTCAGCGCCACCGAACGCACCCCAGGCGAAAAGCCCGGAAGGGCAAATCGTAGCCGGCCATCGCGCCCCTCCCAGACGCGCAACGTGTCGTCGACGGGATCCGGTCCCGACAACAGCCGCCCGCCGGTCCCGCATCCACTCACCAGCACACCCGCGGCCTTGGACACGGCCATGGCGGTGACCTCGGAACGATGACCGCCCAAGGACCGAACCACGTTCTGATAGCGCAGATTGCGCAGCTCGATCTGCCCACTGGCCAATCCCACCAGGCACTCCGTCGCGTCCATCATGGCCGCAGATTGTATCTCACCGGTGCGCTCCGCGCCTTCCCCCGGCAGCTGGACGGCGGCATCAAACACCGTTTCCAGCTGCGTGGATTCCCAATCCCACACCAACACTTCCGCCGAACTGGCCACCATCAGCCGTCGACCCCCGTCCACAAACTGCAGGGTGTGGGGAGTGGCACGCTTGCGCAGCGGCAACTCCCTGACCAACTCCCCATCCGACCAGCGCCACAGGCGAACGACATACTCCGCGAGAGGCGTTGCCGGATCCATCGCCAGTCCCAGCGGCATTCCCGTGGCCGTCGCGAGAATGTCCCCCGCCGGGGCCAGAGCCAACGCACACACCGCGCCGTTCTGGCGGGGAAAAGGCGGACCCTCCACACCGTCCGCCGCCCGCCAGCGCCTCGTCGTGCCGTCACTGCCGCCCGCGACCAGACTGTCTGGATCCGGCCCGGCCGAGAGAGCCAGTACTGCCGCCGGTTCGGTGCTGAGCAGCCGTCGTGCGTCCCCCGTGGCCGCATCCCACACTCGTACCCGCCCCTGCAGAGTGCCCGAGGCCACCCATCGGCCGTCCGCTCCGTAGGCGACGGCGGTGAGGCGCGCCTCGTGGCCGGCATAAAAATCCAGGCGCCTGCCGGACTCGGTATCAAACCTCTCCAGGAAACACTGCTGGGCGGGACGCTGGCCGACGCCCCAGGACATCGTCATGGGCATCGGTATCATGGGATCCACGCAGACCAGCACACTCCGTCCGCCCACCCCTTCCAGAAGTCCTCGCATCCTCCCCGCCAGGGGGACTTGCTGAGTCACGCGGCGCAAGGCACCCGAGACCATGTCCCCGGCCCACAACTCACCGCTCGAAGTCGCCATCCATACCGTGCCGCCGCCCCGTGCCAGTCGCACAGCCGTGGGCGGCGCCGGCACACGAAACGACTGCACCAAGTCTCCCTTCTCCAGGCTCCAAACCACCACCGACCTGGACGACTCCTGTCCCTCCGGTTCTTCGACCCGCGTCGCGCGCCGAGAGATAGGATCGTAGTCGGGAGGGATGCCTTGGAACTCGACCGGAAAAGTGCGCGTCGAACCACCGCGGGACGCCCCCGTCCCGACGTCCCACCGTTTGAAATTGCCGTCCGCCGCCAGCGCCAGAATCGTCCCCTGCTCGGGCTCGTGCGCCAGCGCCAGTCCGCCCGAGACGGACCGGGTCACTTCGTTGCTCCACACCACCTTTCCCTCCGACTGCAGGCAGAATATGCGGCTCATGATCTCGTCACTCGCCACCACCAACCGCCCTCCCGGCAGTGGTATCAAATGGTCCACCGGGTGACTCCCAGGTCGGGCCAGCATCCGGGCTTCCCTGGTCACCCAATCCCCACGCCACACCTCGCCGTCGAACCCTCCCGCGAAGACCACGTTCTCCGCCAGCGCCACAGAACGGATCCTGAGCAATTCACAGGGCAGCCGGGCCACCTCATGTCCCGTGACCAGATCCCAGGCTCGGATCGATCCCGGCGCGCCCCCGACCAGCAATCGACCTCCGGCCTCGATCGCGCCCACACCTTCAAAACCCTCGAACGGAACCTCGGTGCGCCACCATTCTTTGTGAGCGCGCGCGAGGTACTCGTTCAACTGCCCCAACGGCACCTCGCCGGGATCGCGCGCGGCCGCTCTCGCCAGATAGACCAACGCCTGATCAAACGACGATCGATCCGTCGCCCCTTCGGCCAGGCTCCGAAAGTTGCGCGCCTCGTTCCGCCGCGCCTCCTGTTCGTGACGTTCCGCGGCATGCTTGGATTCCTGCCACTTCAATCGCATCACCACCGCCAACGCCATCAACGTCATCAAGGCCAGAGTGGTCCCCGCCATGGCCGCCAGGATTCGCCGCTGACGCACCAGATGCGCGCCGTACACGGAGTCCTTGTCCCGATGCAGCAACCTCGCTGCAATGGTGGCCAGGTTCGACGTGTACTGACTGTCCCGACGTCGCGCCCGCGGGGTCAGCCCATGGAGACGCCGCATGTCCACCACCAGCGGCTCACATCCTGCCTCGCGGAATCGCTGGCCCAACCCGTCCGGAATCGCGCCCTCCGGATCACCCTCCGCCAGCGGCCCCTCCCAGGGATGTCGCCCGGCGGTGATCACACAAATCAGGCGTTGCAGCTTCGCTTTGCGCCGCGCCCTGGCCGCCTCCTCCCCGGGCAACTGCCCCGCATCCCCGGGCGTCCCCTCCCGTTCCAGCTCGTCCGCCAAGAAGTGATCCAGCTCCGCCAGGATCCACGGCCGTTTCGCCGACTCCGGCCGGGCGACAAAAATCAGATGTTCGGACTGATCCAACGCTTTCCGGATCGCCCCTCCCAAATCGCCCCCCGCCTCCAGATTCGATTCGTCGCGGAACAACCGCACCAATCTCGGGCGCCACAATGGCTTGCCGAATCGCTCGAGATCCTCCTGCAACTGCCGGCAAAATCCTCCGTCCAAACGCTGATGGTAGGACAGGAATCCGGCGAACTGCGGCGGGTGCATGGGCAGGGGGATCAGGCTGACCCGAGAGCATCACCGGGCCCTTCGCAAAAAGGGAAGCGCCGATCCTCCCCCGGCGGTCGCGCACACTCCGCTCCCCAAACCTGGCGCTTGCCTCGCGGCCCGCAGAAGCGCCCTGAATTTTCGTGTAGCGAACCACGGTTTCTGGTGGCTTCTGGGCCATGGATTGCCTCGCCACCAAGTCCGAGTCCTGGCCGCCCGCGTCGCGTCTCCGCGCCAGCGCCCGGCTCCTCGCCCTGGCGTGGGTCCTGGGGGTCACCCTCGGCGGACTTCCAGCCTTCAGCGCCCCCGTGGTCACGCGCGAACTGCTCGCGCTCGAAGGACAACCAGCCCCCGGCGGTGCCGCCAACGAGACCTTCGGTTCGCTGCGCCAAACTCGCCCGCGCATCAACCGATTCGGCGATGTGGCGTTCATCGCACCCGTGCTCGGCGTGCGCGCGGACGGGGCACCGGTCTCCGTGGTCTTTCTGAAGACCTCGCGCGGCCTGCTTCGCCTGGCTCAGGAAGACACGTCGGCCCCCGGTCTGGCCGGTCCGCTCTTCGGCCGACTCAGCCACCTGGCCCTCAATGACGCCGGTTCGGTCGCCTTCGTCAGTCGTCGCGAGGTCACCGAAGCCCTCTTCTCCAATGCCTCGGGCACCTGGCACGTGGTGGCCGATACGCTCGGGCCCCAACCCTCCGGCCTACGGTTCTATTCGTTCAGCACCGTCGCCACCGACTACGGGTATCCCCTCCTGCTGCGATCCTCGGCTACCGCCGAGGTCCTGTTCCCCGCCGAAGTCGTCTCCGGCGATCGCCATCAGCAGAACTCCGGACTCTGGATCGCGGACCCGGACGGATGGGACCCCCGCGCCTTGTTCGTTCCGGAACAGTCCGCCCCCGGACTGGATGGCCTCCCGTTGCTCCAGAGCCTTTCGCACTGGGGTCTGGGATCGGATCCCGCGCGGCGCAGCATCTTCGCCGGAATCCTCCAGCCCTACGGATCACCCCCCGCCCTGACGAATCTCCAAACGCTGTGGGTCGGCACCGGCCGCAGCGCACTGTCCGTCCTGGCGCGCAGCGGAGACCGCGCCCCCGTCCCGGAACCGGACGTCTTCTACCACGAATTCACGCACGCCTCCGTGAACGGGACCGGCAACGTGGCGTTCGCGGCGTCTCTGGTATCGCCACACCATGACGAGTCCCGCGCCCTGTTCACCGGCCCCCCCGATGCCATCCGTCCCGCGGTCCGCACCGGCGACGCCGTCCGCCATCGCGACGGCTCTCCCCTCGGCCAGGTCGGCTTCGTGGGCCAACCTGTCCTCAACGCCCCAGGTCAAATCCTTTGCAACGCCGGGATCCCCGATCGTTCCGCCCTCCTGCGCTGGTCTCCCGAGGGTCGACTCGAAGCCCTGGCCGTGCAGGGCGACGCCTGGCCCGAAGCCCCCCCAGGGTGGACCTTCGGCCCTCCGCGGAATTGGAACTTCAATGCCGAAGGCCGCGCGGCTTTCGTCGCGGATCTCGTCATCCAGGATCAAACCGAGCAAGCCTGGGGACTCTGGATCACCGACGCCACCGGCGCCCCCGTCCTGGTCGCCATCACGTCCATGAATCCGTCCGCCATCACCCCCCCTCCCGGAGTGCCGGTGTTCAGTGACGGATTCCCCACCGCCGAAATCGAGGGGCTGGCCGGCGGTACCGACGGTCTGCCGCGATTCCTCAGCGACACCCACGCCGTCGTCCACGTCGGGCAACGGCCGGATGGCCTCACCGAACTCCAGGTCACTCAGGTCGACCCCAGCCCCGCACCGCCGCGTGATGAATCCTTCCGTTTCACCCGTGTCACTCCCTTTGCCCTCGCGCCGTTGGAGGCTTCCGATTCCGCCGCTCCCACCCTGGCGGCCCCCAGCCTGCTCTTCGCCCAGGACGGCCTGCTGGCCCGCGCGGACAAGGACTGGACCGGTGCCCGCCTGCGGCTGGAAATCATCGAAAACCTCGCCGCGGACACCGATCTCCTGGGACTGGATCCGCTGGGCCGAGAACGACAGCGCATTGCCCCGGGATCGGTGCCCACCGAAATCCAATTCCTGGACCAGACGTTCGGCATACTCAGCCGTCCGCAACCGGGCGCGCTGGAAATCACCTTCAACGCTCAGGCGACCACGGAACATCTCGGTGGCCTTCTCCGCACGCTTGCCTTCGGATCCAGCCAAAGCCTGGCAACCTCGCTGCGTCGTGAGGCACGCCACACAGAACCTCGACGCCGATTGATGCTGCGCCTCACCGATGCCGGTGGCCGAGTGGCGGAAGCCACCCAGTCCGTGGATTTCCCACGCACCGTCGGTCTTGCCTTCGAGGGCCACGGCCTCGACCACCGGCTCTGGGCCGACGGAAACCGCGAATCGTCCACTATCACGCTGCGCCTCCAACTCCTGCTCTCCGACGGCACCCGGCTCCCGTTGGGCTGCGCCCCCACCGCCGCGGATGTGCAGTGGATCCCCAACTCGGCCGCACAGAATTTCACCCTCGAATCCGCGGGCGGCATCCCCTGCGCCACGGCATCGATGACTTACTTCAACCTGGGGGGATTCCCCTCCGTCGTGCGCCTGCACGGCTGGGAGGCCCTGCATCTGCTGCGACGGGAACAGGGACTGACCGACATCTTCACTCAAGGGATCAACTTCTGCATGATCACCTTCTTCAATCACTGGATCGCTTCGCAATTCGACGGAGCAAACCCCGCACGGCACGCCCCGCCGCGCCCTCTCCCCAACAGCCCAGCCGCTGCGGCCAGCTCCGCGGATCTCGCCGCCGGTCCCTATTCCCTCCGCGCCTGGATGCAGCAGAGCAGCGAAGGCCGTCGTCTCGCCCAACTCTACGATCAACACAGCCCTGAGGTGGTGGCGCGGCTCCTCGCCGACTTCGGCCTCCTCACTGATACGCTGACGCTGGTGCGCGAATTCCTCCCCGGCTTGCGCGAGTTCCTCGCCGGCCAAGGCTCCACGAAGATCATCCGGGAAGACATGGTCACCCAGGTGAACCGGGTCTGGGACCGACTCGCCGCCGACGGTAGCCCCGCCCTGCGCCAGGCCATCGAACAGGAACGGACACGCTTCCACGGCCTGCAGGATTTCGTAGGGCGCACCTTCGCCGAGTGGGGAACGCTGCTCGGCTTCGGCAGCCCGGAGACGCCCTTCATCACCGCCTCGAGTCCGCGCCTCGAACACGCCGTGTTCCACGTCGAGGCCAATCGCGTCTCCGGACTCGCCTACTCCCTGTGGCGACGTGACACCACCCCTGACGCTCGCTCGGAAGCTGTCCCGAACGGCACCCTCGGCACCAACGACACCACCGTCCTCCTCACCGATCCCACACCCCCATCCACCCCTCGTTGGTACCAGATCCGAACCCAGGCCGCTCCCGGCGACGCCCCGGGGACAGGCCTTCTGCGGCGTTGATCTGAGGACGAGAGGCCTGCCCTCCGCAGGAACCCCGACCGCCCACGCCGCCGACCGGCGCCCAGAGCGAATCGCGCCTCCACACCTGTCAACGAACCTTGGCCTTGGCCTTGGCTTTGGCCACGGCCGCGGCTCCTAGGCTTGCGAGTCGGGACGCACTCCAACAGGGTCCAGGCATCATGGACCGACGGCGATTCCTCGAAGCCCTCTCGGCAGGCACCCTCTCCGCACCCATCCTGGCCCAGGGCCGCAGCCGCAGCCCCGAAAAATCCCGGATCCCGCAACGGACGCTCGGTCGTACCGGCATTCAGGTCCCGGTCCTCGGCTTCGGCTGTGGCAGCCGGTTTCTCATGTACGCGGACGACGACACTGCCCTCGCCGCACTCCACCACGCGATCGACCTCGGAATCTGCTACCTCGACACCGCGCACTCCTACGGCAACGGGAAGAGCGAAGAACGCGTGGGACGCGCCATGCCCGCGCGCCGCCGGGAGGTGGTGCTCGCCACCAAAATCGCGGCCCGCACCGCGGAGGAGGCGCGTCGCCAGATCGAACTCAGTCTCCGCCGACTGCAAACTGATCACCTCGACGTGATGCACATCCATGCCCTCAAGAACCTGGAGGACCTCCAGGCCATCGAGGCCAAGGGCGGGGTCCTCGAAGCCCTCTACCGCGCGCGCGAAGAGGGCCTGACCCGGGCCATCGGAATCACCTCCCACGCCGATCCCGTCGCGCTGCAGACCGCCCTGCAGCGGCATGACTTCGACTGCACCCAGATGGCGCTCAACGCCGGCCTCTCGAGCATGACCGACTCCATGAAGCTCGTGCCGCCCG
>JADLFD010000055.1 GCA_020845805.1 Verrucomicrobiales bacterium
GCGGGAAGCGACCTTGCGGTGTGGGGATTCCGATCTAGCCTGCCACCCGTGTTCGGATCTCGAATTTGGACCCTGAGGGTGGGGCTATGGCTGCTGGGTTCGCTGGCGTGGCAGGTGGTGGGTGCGACCGCGGACTGGCCGCAGTGGCGCGGGCCAACCCGTGATGGGGTGCTCCCCGATGCGGGTCCCTGGCCGTCCTCGTTGCAGGAAGGGGAATTGGTGCGGCGCTGGCGTGTTCCTATGGGTCCCAGCTATTCGGGGCCGTTGCTGGTGGGCGACCGTGTGTACACCACCGAATCGAAGGATCAGTCGCACGAGGTGGTGCTGGCCTTGGATCGCCAGGAGGGCCGGGAGTTGTGGCGCGCTTCGTGGGAGGGACACGTGAAGGTCCCGTTCTTTGCCAAGTCGAACGGGGACTGGATCCGTGCGACGCCGGCCTACTCGCAGGGGAAGCTGTACGTGGGCGGCATGCGGGACGTGCTCGTGTGCCTGGATGCGGCGTCGGGACGCGAACTGTGGCGCCTGGATTTTCCCCGGGAGCTGAAGTCGGCGGTGCCGAGCTTTGGGTTGGTCTCCTCGCCGTGCGTGGTGGGGGACGCGGTGTATGTGCAGGCGGGAGGTGGATTTGCGCGCGTGGAGGCGGCGACCGGCAAGCTGGTCTGGCGCACGCTGGAGGACGGTGGCGGCATGTGGGGGAGCGCTTTCAGTTCGCCGGTGCTGGCGACGTTGCAGGGGGAGGAGCAGTTCCTGGTGCAGACCCGCGACAAGCTGGCGGGCGTGAAGCGGACGGATGGCAGTGTGCTCTGGACCCAGTCCATCAAGGCCTTTCGCGGCATGAACATCCTGACCCCGGTGGTGCTGGGCGACCGCGTGCTGACCGCGTCGTACGGGGGGCAGACGCAGGGTTGGTCGCTTTCGGGCGAGGAAGGCGCGCGCCGGTTGAAGGAGGAGTGGGCGTTGAAGGTGGAGGGCTACATGACCAGTCCCGTGCTGGTGGACGGCTATGCGTATTTTTTGTCACGCGCCCAGCGGTTCCTGTGCGTGGAGGTGGCCACCGGGCGCAAAGCCTGGGAGTCAGAGCAGAAGTTTGGGAAGTACCTGAGTCTCGTGGCCCGGGGGAAACAACTGCTCGCCCTCGATGAGCGAGGGATCCTGTTCCTGTTCGCTGCGGACCCCGCGCGTTTCGGTGTGCTGGCCGAGCGGAAGATCGCCGACTCGGAGACGTGGGCGCACCTCGCGATCTCCGGAAACGACCTGGCGATTCGCGAGTTGGACGGCCTGTCGTTGTGGCGCTGGGGTGCGGCCGAGCACGCGGACCACTCCGTTCCGGCGCCGGCCATAGCCATGGCCACGTTCGCGGACCCTGGCCTGGGGACCGCTGCTAAGAGCCCGACTGAAAAGTGAGTGGGGTCCTGCGGCGAGGGGTTTTGGGTGTGTCCGAGGCGGCGAGGTCGGAGCATCCCCGCAGCGGGCTGTGACGGCTGAGCCAACGAAGGACACACCCAAAAGGACCGCCGCCCTTCGGGTCTTCGAGGAAAGGGGCATCTGGCTTCGTGGCTCGTCGGTCAGAGACCGCTGGCGGGTATCCTCCCTCCGCGCGCCTCGCCCTCTGCCCCTTTCCTCGAAAACAGGATCCCCACTGACTTTTCAGACGGGCTCTACGAGAGACGGTCCACGATCGCCTGCATCTGTTCCTCCCGCTCGTTGATGGATTGGATGAGGCGGAATTGCTTGCGGCAGCGGTCGAGGTTGTGGCGCTCGCGATGGATGCGGAAGTAGTGGTCGCCTTCGAGAAAGTCAGTGAGGAACCGGATCCCGATGGTGAACGTGATCAGCTTGCCGGAGAAGACGAGGAGCCGCTTCTCCGCCGGGGTGAGGAAACCGCCGGCGGTTTCGAGGTAACCGCGGACGAGGGCTTCGAACATGGGCATCTCGAGTTCGACGCGGTCGAGGTAGAGTTCATCCTCTGCGGTGCGGCTGGTGGTGGTGCGCACCATGTCGCCGAAGTCGTAGAGCACGAGGCCGGGCATGACGGTATCGAGGTCCACCACGCACATGGCTTCCCCGGTGGCATTATCGAGGAGGACGTTGTTGAACTTGGTGTCGTTGTGGGTCACGCGGAGCGGGACCTCACGTCGTGCCTCGGCCTCGACCAGTCGTGCGACGTGCGGGGCCATGGATTCGGCGAAGGCGATTTCCTCCCGCGCGGTGTCGTAGCGTTTGAACTCGTCGGTGGCGATGGCCTTGAGCAGACGCTCGAAGCGCTTGGGGGTGTGGTGGAAATCCGGGATGGTTTCCACCAGTTGCGACGCCGGCAGGTCGGAGAGGGCGGCTTGGAATTGGCCGAAAGCGTGTCCGGCCTGGTAGGCCTGCTTCGGAGTTTCCACCGCATCGTAGCTGCGCACGCCGTCGACGAAGATGAACGTGCGCCAGAACTGGCCGGAGTCGTCGATGTGAAAGAATTTGCCGTCGCGGGCGGGGACGGCCTGCAGCACGCGGCGCGGGATCTCATCGTGGCCCTGATCGGCGAGTTTGCGGCGCACGTGTTCGGTCACGCGCACCACGTTGCGCATGAGGCCCTCGGGGTCACGGAACACCTGGGTGTTCAGCGTCTGGTGCACCACCTTGAAAGGGGTGCCGTAGTGCAGGTAGGTGGCCGCAAAGGTCTCGTTGATGTGCCCGATCTTGATGCGGTGTCCGTCGTGGAATTCGCCCGGGACCTGGAATTGCTTTCCGATCCGCGTGAGCTTCTCGCGTTCTTCCGGATTCATGGAGAGGACAAGAGAGGGGTCACATCACTCAGATCACATCACATCCCCATGATCTGGTAACCGCCGTCGACGTAGATCACCTGGCCAGTGATGGCCGCCGCGCCGTCGCTGGCCAGGAAGGTGCCGGTGGCGCCGAGTTCGTCCGGGAGGACGTTACGCTTGAGGGGCGCATGCGCCTCGTAGTGCTTGAGCATGTCGGTGAACCCGGCGATGCCGCGCGCCGCGAGCGTGTTCACGGGGCCGGCGCTGATGCAGTTGACGCGGATTTTCTTGGGGCCCAGGTCGTAGGCCAGGTAGCGGGTGGAGGCCTCGAGGGAGGCTTTGGCGACCCCCATGACGTTGTAGTGGGGCACCACTTTCTCGGCGCCGTAGTAGGTCATGGCCACGATGCTGCCGCCTTCGGTCATGAGCGGTTCCGCCGCACGCGCGAGCGCGACGAGGGAGTAGGCGCTGATATCGTGGGCCATGCGGAAGGCTTCGCGGCTGGTATTCAGGAAGCTGCCCTCCAGGGCATCCTTGGGGGCAAACGCCACGCTGTGGAGGAGGAGATGCAACTTGCCGTACTTGGCGCGCAGCGAGTCGAACACCGACGCGATCTGATCATCGCGCGTCACGTCGCACGGCAGGATCAGGGTCTCGGGTCCGAAAGTCCCGGCGAGTTCCTCGACGTTTTCCTTGAGGCGATCACCCTGGTAGGTGAAGGCGAGCGTGGCTCCGGCGCGATGCCAGGCCTGGGCGATGGCCCAGGCGATGGACCGCTTGTTGGCGACGCCGAACACGACACCGAGCTTGCCCGACAATGGGGAGGCGTTGGTTGCACTCACAAGGGCGCGAGAATGCGCGAGGCGGGTCGTGCCGGGCAATCCCGGAGGGGATGCGGTCGGCATCGGTGGCCGTGGACATGAAGTCCGCGCTGGACGGCGGTGCGAATGGAGTTGCTGGAGCGGTCGAACGCCTTCTGATCACGGGGACTAGGGAAGGGGGAAGCCCCCCGCAATTCACACCCGCCCGATTGCAGGAATTCGTCGACGAGGGTATCGGTAGCCCACCCATGAAAAGTTCTTTAAGCCGGCTCGCGGTTGGCCCGGCTCTCCTGGCGTCAGGATGGATGATGTCCGTGGCGGCGCCGTGGCAGGTGACCGTGAGCAGCACCGCAGATACTGGAACGGGTTCGCTCCGCGCCGCGATCGAAGCGGTCAACAGCCAGGACGAGGAGGGGGAGATTGATCTGACCGCCGTGACGGGAGTCATCGCGCTGCAAAGCCGTCTGCCCGAGGTGCAGCGGAGTGTGCGGTTGGTCGGACCCTCCGGCAGTTCGGGGCGACTGCTGGTGAGCGGTGAGGGGCAATGGCCGATCCTCGCGTTTGCCGCCGGGACCACGAGCGAGGTGTTGCGGTTGGTGCTCACGAATGGCCTGGCCACGGGATACCGTCATGGGGCGGCGATCAGCAATGCCGCCACGTTGCGCCTGCAGGACTGTGAGATCAGCGGCAATCTGAACCGGCACGGTTGGGGGGGCGGGATCTACAACCGCCACGAGCTGACGCTGCAATCCTGTCTCCTCCGTTCCAACCTTGCCCTCGGAGAGCCCGGGGGGGACGCGGATTTCCAAATGGCACCTTACCAGGGCGTCGGTCCAGGGGGCGGCGCCGCGGGATTGGGCGGGGCGATATTCCAGGATTCCGGACGCTTGGTGGCGCGGGATTCGGTGTTCGAAGGGAATCGGGCCACGGGGGGAAAGGGAGGCGATTTCCTGATGGATGTGGGGGGAACCGCACGGGGCGGCGGGCCGACAGGGGGTGAGAGAGCTCAGGTCGGGGTCCCGGCGGGGCACGGTGGTTTTGGCAGCGGTGGGGGTGGGTTGAGGGTTTATGAGCCCTATTCTGGCGGCACGGGTGGTTTCGGTGGGGGGCACTCACGGTCGCCTGCTGTGGCCACGGAGGATGCGTATTATGGCGGGGGAACGGCCGGTGGGTTTGATCTGCACGGGGCCGGAGCGGGTGCTGCGCTGGGCGGGGCGGTGTTTGCCCGGAGCGGAAGCGTTTCCTTGGTGGGCTGTTCATTTCGAGGCAACCGCGTGATCGGCGGAGATGGCGGGGGTGGGTTCCCGAGCATGACGGGGGAACGCGGCGGCGAAGGCGGGGCGGGATCAGGCGCCGCGGTATTCAGTTTGGCGGCGGTGGTTCAAATCGAGGGTTCCGAGTTTCTCGAGAATGCGGCCACCGGTGGCAAGGGAGGAGCGTCGGGAGGTGATTGGACGTCGGCGGGGGGATTGGCCGAAGGTGGCGCGGTATTTCTCATGGGCGGCTCGGTGAGGCTGGAGACGAGTCGGATCTCCAGCAACCGGGTGGAAGGCGGGGTGGGAAGCTCGGGAAAAAATGGGGGTGTGAGCGCATCCGGTCGCGGGGCGGCCATTGCGTTACGCGCTGGGGAACTCCTGGTTTCGCAGAGTTTGATTCAAGGCAACGAGGCTTGGGGCGGGGTGGCGGGTTCCGGATTCCGATTTCCCGGGGTGCCCGGCTCGGGCTACGGCGGAGGCGTGTTTGCGCGTCGGGGTGAGCTGGAACTGGTGAACTCGACCCTGAGCGGGAACCGAGTCCTCGGAAGCGACGGCTATGGTGCCAACCTGGGCTTTCCAAATGGCCCGGTGGGTGCCTCGGAAGGGGCGGGCCTGGCGCTCCTGTCGGAGTCGGAAGGATTCCGTTATCCCTATTTGATTCCTGAGGATCTCCGGGATCCGGCGGGCTTTGCGCGACGGCTGGCAGCGGGGTCGGATCCGGTGGCTCGGCTTTTCCAGGCGGCGATGGGCAGCAACATCGTGGCCCGGCTCTTGGCCTGGAACGGCGCGGAACCCTCGGCCCAGGCCAAGAGCTTCATGATCGAGGGCTGCAATCAGTTCGTCTTGGAGACATTTGCGACTCCGTCTCAGCGGTTCTGGAATGCGGAGCGATTTGCCGGCGTGACGTTGCGCGAGGAAACGCAGTCGCTCCTGGCTTCCAATCCAGAGGGCACGCCTCGGGAGCGCCTGAATCGAATGCTGCTCGAGGACTATTTTCCGACCGATCTGGTGCGGATGCCGTCGGTGATCCTCACGGCGCCGGTGGCGCGCTTGCGGTTCAGCACCATCACCTCGAACCACGCGGTCCAGGCGCGGTTGGTTCAATTCATGTTCCCCGCCATGACCAACGGTCCGGTGGATGGGGGTGGAATCTACAACGAAGGGGGAAGGCTCTCGCTCGAGGGCGTCCTCAGCGCCGGGAACCGCTCGGCAACCAACGCGGATATCGGCGGGACGTTTGAAAGCGTACTTCCGAACCTGATCGGAAGTCTGGGCACGGCGGTGGGCAGCCAGGCGCACGACCTGGTCGGGGTGGATCCTCAGCTGGGGCCGCTGCAGGACAACGGCGGTCCGACTTGGACGCACGCATTGCCGGCCGGAAGTCCTGCGGTGGATGTGATTGCCCGCGCGGACTCGGTGTCGAACGACCAACGTGGAGCACGGCGTCCGGCGGGGGTGGGCTGGGACCTGGGGGCGGTGGAGTCCGGACCGATGCCGGTGGTGGGACCGCGGATCGTGCGGGTGGGAAGATCGGCGAGCGGGGGAATCGAGTTGGTGGTGGAGGGATTGCTGGGGGGCGATTGTCGATTGGAGTTTTCCCCTGATTTGAGCACTTGGACACGCGTGGAGACGGTGGTGGAGGGGGAGGTGGTGGGTCGCTCTCTGGAAGGGGCGAGCGGCTATTATCGAGTCGTCTGCGGAGAATAGGAGCCCTCGGAGTCGCGGACGGAGCGGAGAAGCGGGAGCGGGGGAGTGAGCGCCGTCTCACGACGGCGGCTACGGAAGGGGGAAGTAGTCGCGGACGTGAGTCCGCGCTGGATAGCGTTGGCGAATGGGGTTGCGGGAGCGGGGGAGTGAGCGCCGTCTCGCGACGGCGACTGCGGAAGGGGGAAGTAGTCGCGGACGTGAGTCCGCGCTGAATGGCGTCGGCGAATGGGGTTGCGGGAGCGGTCGAGCGAGCGCCGTCTCACGACGGCGGCTACGGAAAGGGGGGTGAAGTAGTCGCGGA
>JADLFD010000056.1 GCA_020845805.1 Verrucomicrobiales bacterium
CAGGCACCCTGAGCGTGGACTTCGATGGCTCCGATCCCTCGGCCCCGTTCCAGGGAGCCTACTCGCCCAGCGCGACGGTACGACTCCAGGGCACGCGCCAATGGATGTCGGCCGTGTTCCGGTTGCATGATGCCCGCTTCCTCAACGCGCAGAACGGCGGCGCCGACCTGCGCCTGAGCTGTGGCGACCTCGCCTTGCCCGTCGCGTCAGTCCGCCTCCTGCGCGAAGGATTGCTGGGCTCCCACCCCGCCGAGCACGGCTTCCAAATCCGCCTCACCGGCATCCCGGGAGCCACCTACCTGATCCAGAGCTCCACCAACCTGACCCAATGGACTGAGGTCGTTCGCCTCCGTCCCGCCACCCCGGTGTCGCATCACCTGGCGCCCCTCCCGCCCCCGCGACCGTGGCACCAATGGTACCGAGGGCGACCGGAGAGCTCGGCAGCCCACTGAGCAGGGACTCCGCTCCCGGCCATTCGGCACCCAGGGCACGGTGCGAGAAGAAACCCTGCGACCAGGAGCCTCACACCAACCCGATCCCGCGCTCGCCTCGCCGGGGGCCGGCCCGCATGATCCGCCGCGTGAAGCCTTCGACCGCCTCCCGCCGCCGGTTTCTCCAGACCTCGCTGACCGCCGGCGCTCTCGGTGCCGCCGCCACCGCGCCGCTGACGCATGCCACCCATGCCGCTGAGCCCGGACCTGCCGCCACGCGCCGCCGGATTCGCCAGAGCGCGTGCCATTGGTGTTTCAATCCACTCTCGGTCGACGACCTCGCACGCGCCTGCCGCGAGCTCGGCCTGGAATCCGTCGAACTCGTCGGTCCCGAGCAGTTCCCCACGCTGAAAAAGCATCAACTGACCTGCGCCATCTTCGGGCGGCACGGTTTCGCGAAGGGATTCGCGCATCTCGAGGAGCACGCGGAATGCGTCGAGGCCTGCACCCGCGCGCTCGATGAAGCCGCCGAGTTCGGCGCGCCCAATGTCATCACGTTCTCCGGCTTCCGCCGCGGACTCTCCCTCGAGGAGGGACGCCGCAACATGATCGACGGACTGAAGAAACTCGCCGCGCACGCGGAACGTCGAAAGGTCAACCTCTGCCTGGAGATGCTGAACTCACGCGTCGACGTCAGCATGAAGGGGCATCCCGACTACTTCTGCGACGACATCGACCTGAGCGTGGAGATCGTCAAGGCGGTGGCCAGCGAACGGGTGAAGGTGCTGTTCGACATCTACCACGTGCAGATCATGCACGGCGATGTCATCACCCGGATCAAGGCGCACGCGCCCTGGATCGGACACGTGCACACGGCCGGCGTGCCGGGCCGCCAGGATCTCGATGACCAGCAGGAACTGAACTACCCCGCCATCCTCCGCGCCCTGCTCGACACCGGATACCGCGGGTGGGTCGGCCAGGAGTTCATCCCCAAGGGCGCCGACAAGGTGCAGGCCCTCGCCCAGGCGGTCCGCCTCTGCGATGTCTGACTCCGGACACCGCCCTTCCCCGTCGCACACGACTCCACTACACTTCGCTCGAATGAGTGCCGTTGCCGAATTCGCGTCCGCCCAGGTCCCCGATATGGAGGGGCACTTTGGGCCCTTCGGAGGGCGTTACGTGCCCGAGACGCTGGTGCATCCGCTGCAGGAACTGGAAGCCGAGTATTTCCGCTGCCAGCAGGATCCGAAGTTCCAGGAGGAACTCAGCTATTACCTGTCGGAGTTCGTCGGACGTCCCACGCCCCTGTACCTGGCCGAGCGGCTCACGCGCGAACTCGGCGGGGCGAAGATCTATCTCAAGCGCGAAGACCTGCTCCATACCGGCGCACACAAGATCAACAACGCTCTCGGTCAGGCGCTGATCGCCAAGCGCATGGGCAAAACCCGGGTCATCGCGGAGACCGGCGCGGGACAGCACGGCGTCGCCACGGCCACCGTCGCCGCCATGTTCGGACTGCAGTGCGTGATCTACATGGGCGCGGTCGATTGCGAGCGCCAGGCTCTCAACGTGTACCGCATGAAGATGCTGGGGGCAGAGGTGGTGCCGGTGCATGCCGGCCAGAAAACGCTCAAGGAGGCGGTCAACGAAGCCATGCGCGACTGGGTCACGCACGTCCGCTCCACGCATTACATCCTGGGCACCGCCTACGGCGCGCATCCCTACCCGGTCATGGTCCGGAACTTCCACCGCGTCATCGGCGACGAGGCGCGGCGTCAGATCCTGGAGCAGGAATCCCGACTGCCCGACCTGCTCATCGCCTGCGTGGGCGGAGGCTCCAACGCGATCGGCCTGTTTTACGCCTTCCTCAATGATCCCTCGGTCCGCCTGTGCGGCGTCGAAGCCGGCGGTCACGGCATCCAACCCGAGCAGCATGCCGCCCGGTTTCACGGCGGCTCCCTCGGCGTGCTCCAGGGCACGCGCAGCTACATCCTCCAGGATGCGCACGGTCAGATCCAACTCACGCACAGCGTCAGCGCCGGTCTCGACTACGCCGCAGTGGGTCCCGAACACGCGTGGCTACACGACAACGGCCGTGCGGAATACACTTACGCCACGGATGACCAGGCCCTGGAGGCGTTCATGCGCCTCGCGCGCCTCGAAGGCATCATCCCGGCGCTCGAATCCTCCCACGCCGTGGCTGAGGCCATCCGCCGCGCCCCCACCATGCGCCCCGATCAGATCGTCATCGTCAACCTGTCCGGACGCGGCGACAAAGACGTCTCCCAGGTGGCCGCCAAGCTCAACCTGCGCATGCCGGTCTGACCGCAGCCCCGCTCAGGGGGCCACCGCCACCAGTTCGCGGGGATGGAAGAACCAAAGCCAGCGCTGCGTGACCGGACGGCGGTAGATCGAGGTCAACGCATGCGCGTACAGCCGGAGTTGGAGCTGGTACTTCTGGATCCGTTCCGTCAACGCCGCGCCGGAAACGCGGTCCGTCTTGAAATCCACGATCCAGATCTCGCCCGGTAGAATCACCGCGAGATCCACCACGCCCTGCACGACCTGAAAATCCTCGGGGCCGAATCCGTGGGCGGTGGCGCCTCCCAGGCGCGCGAATTCCTGGGGACCCAACCGCGTGGTGAACGGGAGTTCCCGCTCCACAAATCGCGACTGTTCCCGCAAACGATGGCCGAGGGGCGAAACCCAGAACCCCGCCAGGGCCGGGAGATCGAGCATGGCCACCTGTTCCTCACTCAACACCCCCTCCTCCGCCAGTCGCCGCACCTCGTCCGCCAGCGCGGCGGAAGTGGCCGTGCGCTCGAGATCGACCCACTCACAAAAGAGGTGATGCGCCGCGCCGCGCTCCACCGCCTCGGTTGACGAGGCCGCCGAGCGCTCGCTGGCCGGCGCACGCCAGGTGCTCGAAGGAGTCCAATCGGACGCCTCGTCATCGGTGGCGTACTTACGGCTCAGGGTGGTCACCGCCACCTTGCCGGGTTCTTCCAACGCATCCGGCCACGGATAGTGCCACTCCAGTCGTGCGGTCACTTCGCGCAACACGTCCTCATCAATCCCGGCGCCCGGCGATTCGCAGGAACGGGGCTCGGCCTGCTCCGGCGCCGCCGGACGCGTGTCGACGATGCGCCAGTCCGCCCACGTGCCGCGCCCGCTCCCGCGGATCACCCAGTCGTCAACGCCCGTCAGCACCGGCATCCGCCGTCCGAGCCAGGCGATCGGGCTCGAGGCGGCCAGCACGTCGCGGTCGCCAAGGGTGTCGCTGCCAGGCTCCGCCCAAGTGGCCAAGGATTTCGCGGTGACGTCGCCCAGCAGGACCAGACGTTCCGCCGCGCGCGTGCACGCCACGTAGAGCAGCCGGACCTGTTCGCCCGCCAGTTCGCTGCGCTGGCGCCTCGCCGCCACCCAACGTGCCGCACTGGCGTGCGAACGATCGCCGCTCGCGGACAGCACCGGCGGACAAATCCCCAGCTCGGGATCCAGGAGCCAATCCTCGCGCACATCGGCCAGATTGAACCGGCGTCCGAGGCCCGCCACCACCACCACGGGAAACTCCAGTCCCTTGCTCTGATGCACGCTCATCAGGCGCACACTTCCGGCGACCGAAGCCGGCGCGCTCTCCGCCTCTTCCTCGGCCTGGATCTGGGCGTCGAGGAACTGCAGGAAGCGAAACAATCCGTGCCGCCGGAATTGGTCGAATTGCCGCGTCAACGCCAGCAATCGTTTCACGTTGGCCAACCGCGACGCCGCTCTGGGTTGCGCGCGCAGCCACGCTTCGAAGGTGGTCTCCACCAAGGCGCGTTCCAGGCACAAACTCAGGGCCCCTTCCCGTGCGAGTCGCCGCCAGCGCCGATAGGCCTCCAGAAACTCCGACGCGCGCACGCGGGCTCCTTCCCAGGCGCCGCGCCACGCGGGGTCCGCGTCCGTGCCCACACCCGCCGCCCCGCCGCCCCGCGCACACCGCATCAGCGCATCCCAGAGCGGGGCCTTCCGATCCACCCAACGCACCACCGCCAACTCGTCCACCGTCATGCCCACCAAGGGCGAACGCAGCACCGCGAGCAGCGCGTGGTCCTGCACGGGATTGTCGAGGATCCGGGCCAGGTTGATCAGGTCCGAGACTTCCAGCGCTTCGAAGAAGCCCGAACGCCGCGCGTCGAGGGGCACGCCACGCCGCGCAAACTGCCGGGCCCACCGTTCGGCCACCGGCCTCGGCGAAGGATGAAGCACCACCATGTCGCGCCAGGCCACCGGCCTGGTGCCGCCCGCAGCGGCATCCACCACGCGCAACCCCGTGTCATGCCACTCCTTCAGCCGCGCCGCTGCCACTTCCGCCTGAGACTCCTCCTGGTCGAGGTCGTCGCTCGTGGGGGCGCCCTCTTCCACCCCTTCGCCCCCCGGCTCGACGTCGGTGGCGGACCGCGGCACGAGCACGATCTCCACCCGTCCCTCCGGAGCTTCGCGCAACGCGGGCCGCGCCTCGGCCGCGCCATACACCAACCGCGCCTCGGCATCATAGCCGACCCCGCCCACCGAGGGACGCATCAACCCTTCGAACCAGGTGTTCACGAACCCCAGGATGCGCTCGTGGCTGCGGAAGTTCTCGGCCAGCGGGATCACACGGCGGTGCGGCCCCTCGCGCCAAGCTGCGGCATAATGCTGGAAGATCCGCGGGTCCGCGCGGCGGAAGCGATAAATGCTCTGCTTCACGTCCCCCACGAAGAAGCGATTCGCCGCCGCCCCCTCGCGGCTCACACAGTCGATGATCCGATCCTGGGCGCCGTTGATGTCCTGATACTCATCGACGAAGACCAACTCCAATCGCTCCCGCCACTCCCTCGCCAACGGCGTGGGGGTGCTCCCGACCGGATCCCACAGCAGCCGCAAGGCAAACTGTTCGAGATCCGCGAAATCCACCACCGCCGTGGCGCGGCGTGCGATCGCGACCGCCTCGGTGAACCGCCCCACCAATTCCAGCAAGGCCAGGACATCCCTCCGCGCCAGATCCCAATCCTCGGCCAGCGGATCCGATTCCGTCCCGGGCAGCGGCGACACCAACGCCTGCAACTCGGTCGCCTCCTCGATCAGGGGCTTCAACGGCCTTCGCCACTCGGTGATGCGACCCCGCTTCATTCCCGTCGCGTCGCCCGCCCGCGCCACCGCGTCCAGAGCCTCTGCCAAGTCGCCCC
>JADLFD010000057.1 GCA_020845805.1 Verrucomicrobiales bacterium
ACGCCCTCGGCTTCGAGCGTGGCCACGATGGTGGAGACCGTGCGCTCGAGGGCGCCCCGATTGGCTTCCACCACGCGACGCGCGTTGGCGCCGAGGGTGGCGCAGCGGGTCGGGTCGGAGAGCAGGTCGTTCAAGGCACGCTCCAGTTCCGCGGCATCCCCCACCTGCACGGCGGCATCCGCCTCGAGGAATCGCGGCACGATGTCGGGGAAGTTCTGCATGTGGGGACCGAACACGATCGGTTTGCCCGCGGCGGCGGGTTCGATGGGGTTCTGGCCTCCGCGGCCGACGAGGCTCTTGCCGATGAACACCACGGTGGCGTGGGGGAAGAACTGGCGGAGTTCGCCGGTGCTGTTGACCAGCAGGCAGTCGTTGGAGCCCGGAGCGGGTTCCGAGGAGTATCGGATCTCGCTGCGATACTCGTAGCGCAGACGCTGGCGGTTGAGTTGGGAGCCGACGGATTTGCTGCGTTCGAAGTGCCGGGGCACGAGCACGAGGAAGAGGTCGGGATGTCGGGTGCGAAGCCGGGAGAAGATCTCCGCGATGAGGGCTTCCTCGCCCTCGTGAGTGCTGGCGGCGAGCAGCACGCGCGCTCCATCGCGCATGCCCGCGTGGCGCAGCAATTTCGCCACGTCGAGCACCAGGTCGTTGGCGACGGCGGGGGGTTCGAACTTAAGGCTGCCCACGGCGTGGACCGCGCGGGGGGCGCAACCCAGCTCGCGGAGGCGTTGCGCGTCGCGCTCGCTCTGCGTGGTGACGGCGGCGAACTGGCGGAAGAAATTGCGGAAAAGGAAACCAAAGCGCCGGTAGCGACGGAACGAGCGGTCGGAGATGCGCGCGTTCACGAGCATGACTGGCACGCCGCGGCGTTTGATGTGCCAGAGGAAGTTCGGCCAGAGCTCGGCTTCGACCAGGACGACGGCGCGTGGGTGCAGGGTGTTGCAGGCGCGGCGCACCCAGGGTCGGCGGTCGATGGGGTAATAGACCTTCTCGACGGACATGGGGGCCTTGCGGCGGAGCTCGCCCATGCCGGTGGTGGTGGTGGTGGAGATGACGAACTTGAAGGCCGGGAGACGGTCTTCGAGGGCCTGGACCAGCAGGTTGGCGAGATTCACCTCCCCGACGCTCACCCCATGAACCCAGATCACGCGGCGGTTGGTGATCGCCTGTTTGATCTTGGCGGAATAGTTCCCGAAACGTTGTCCGAACCCTTCTCGCCAATGGCCACGCCGCCAGAGGCGAAAGAAGTAGTAGGGAGCGCCCAGCAAAAATCCTACGTTGAAGATGACGTTGTAAATCGTACGCATTCTCGATCGGTCGCCGCCCTGGCCCGAGGGTGACCGAGGAAGGCGCCGCAGTTCCAGCGGGATTACGCTTTCAGTTGTAGGCCTTTGGACTGGGGCGGCGCGTCCGGATACGGTGGCGCGGCTCCCTTCTTCTCAAGGCTGTCTAACGCGTCGCGCAGCCGAGCAGGTGCGCGATCTCATCGTAATGGCGAACGACGCGAGTGGCGTGGGCGAGGCGTTCGGCGGGAAGTGTATTGGTGATGGCGATGACGCGCATGCCGGCATCGCGTGCCGACTGAACGCCTGCGGCTGAATCCTCGATGGCCACGCAGCGGGCGGGATCCACGCCCAGCAGCGTCGCGGCACGGAGGAAGACGTCGGGGAACGGCTTGGTGCGTCCCACGTCCTCGACGCTGGCGACGGCGCGGAAGTGGCGTCGCAGATCGCGCATGGCGAGCACCTCGTTGATCACGGCGTGATTGGAGCCGGAAGCCACGGCGAGCGGGTAGCGTTGCGCCACGGAACAGACCAGGGCCGGGATGGCGTCAAAGATCGGTTGGCGTGCGCGCAGCAGTTCCAGGAGATGGTTTTGCTTCCAGGCGAGAAGCTCCTCGAGGGGCTGGGGAGGATGATGCTTCTCGATGAAGTCGAGCCACAGGGTGCGGTCGGATTTCCCGTAGTACTGGGAGAACTCGATGCCGTGACGGCCGTCACCGAAGCCCATGGTTTCAAAGATGTCGTGGAACGCGGCCTCGTGGAGCGGCTCGCTGTTCACGATCACGCCGTCCATGTCGAAGATGACGGCGTCGATGACCTGGGAGAAAGGCATGGGTAGGGTGCGGAGGGTCGCGGGTCGGGTGCAGACGTCGCGAGGCGGAGGGGAAGGAGCGGGGTCAGCGGGGCGACGTGGTCGAAGTGGTCGAAGTGGTCGAAGTGGGGGCGGGGGCGGGGCCGCCTTCGAGGATCCAGGCCGCGTTGAAATGCGCGTGTTTGATGGAACCGAGGGCGGGTTGGCCCCAGCGGTCCTTGGGCAGCGGGCGTTCGGTCGAGAGATGATGGCTGTAGGTGGCGTGCAGCGAACCGTCGCGGGACTGCGTGATGGAAGGGTAGTGATAGCGTCCGGCGAGCGGGCCGGGTTCATCCTTTTCGAGGTAGCGTCGATGCGGCCAGGTGCGTCCTTCGTCGTCCGAGAGCAGGACGACGAGTTGGTGGCGGCCGGACTCGGTATCATTGCCGATGAAGAGCCAGCGGCCATCGCGTAGACGGAGGAGGTCGGTGCCGGAGCCCGGGTTGGGAATCGTTGAGTCGGTCACGGCGGACCAGGTCAGTCCGCGGTCAGTGGATTCGCTGACCATGACTCGGGCGGGGGGCGGTCCATTGTCGCGCATGTGGGCGATGAGCGTGCCGTCGCGGCGTTGGGCGAGGACGGGCTGGATATTGCCCCCGCCGATCAGGGGCGTGCTGGTGCGCCAGGTGGCGCCGAGATCGTCCGAGATGGCCATGAGGGAGAAGGAGAAGCCGTCATGGTAAAGCGGCAGGATGATACGGCCGCCGTCGAGGACGGTGGGGTGCGCGCGGGTCATCCAGCCGAGCCGGCGGTAGAGTTTGTCGGGGGTCTTCTCGCGCAGGATGCCGAGGTAGCGTGCGACCTCCTGGCGGTCGTCGGCGTTGAGGTCGGAGGCGGCGAGGCGGCGTTCGATCTCAGGGATGGCGCGGGCTACGGTCTCGTCAAATTCCGGCCCGGGCGTCACATGAACGACGGCGTCGCGTTCCCAGCGGGGTGGCGCGTTCCTTTCGAAATCCGAAGAAATCCGGGTCTTGAGCAGGGAGCTTTCCCAGAGGTTGGCGAGGATCGTGGGCCAGACGAGCCACAGTTTGCCTTCGGGGTCGAAGAAGAGGCTGCAATTGGTGTCGGGATAGCCCGGCGTGTCGGCGAGCAGGTAGCGCTCGCTCCACTGGCGGGAGCCGCGGCGGAGTCGCGCACCCTCGATGACCACGTCATCGGACTTGCGCTCGCCGGATCCATGAAACCAGCAGACCAGCAGATCGCCGCGCGGTGTTTCGACGATGCAGGAACCGTGGTTGTGCCAGTGCTCTGAGGGGAAGATGAGCTCGGCCCGGTGAAAGGGGCGCTCGCCAGCAGCCACCGGAGTGAGAGGGGCGAACAGCAGCGCCAGGGCGAGGCCGGCCGAACGACCGAGAAAGCGGAGGGAACGGAATGACATGGTGCGGGTGCGCGGTGGCGCGGTCAGCCGACCTTGCGCAGTTTCGTGATGCGGCCGGTGTGGACCCATTCCGCGACGAAGATATTCCCGTGCGCATCGAAGCAGGCATCGTGCGGGTGGAGGAACTTGCCTGAAACCCAGCCTTCGCCGGTGGCGTTGCTTCGCAGCTTCATGCCGTCCTTGAGCACTTGTTCGCGCCAGGCCGGGTCTTCGCCCAGGTGTGTGATGACCTGGTCCTTTTCGTCGAGCAGGGTGATGCGCGCGCTGAGGTCGGGGACGAGCATGACTTTCCCGCGCGTGTCGAGATTGGCCGGAAGGATGAACCCCTCGAGCGTCTTCAGGTGACGTCCGTCGAGGGAGAACCACTGCAGCCGTTTGTTGGCGCGGTCGCACACGGCGATGGACGGCTCGCGCCCGGGGCGGTCGTCGAGGCAGATGCCGTGGGACGTGTTGAATTCGCCGGGGCCCGTTCCCACACCGCCGAACATGGATTTCCAGCTTCCGTGTTGGTCGTAGCGATGGATGCGGAATGAGCCGTAGCCATCGGCCAGATAGAATCCGCCATCGGGCAGGAAGGCGTAGTTGGTGGGCATGAACGCGTCGCGTCCCCAGCGCTTGGTGGGCTTGGTATCTTCCTCCTTGGGGTAGAGACCCGACTCCATCGGGGCGCGCTTTTCCCAGATCACTTCACCCTTGAGGGTGAGCTTGGCGAAGTTTTTCAACTGCTGGTAACCGGTGACATAAAGGAACTGCTCGCGGCCCTCGGTGCGCACTTCGAGTCCGTGTCCGCCGCCCTGGAACTGGCTGCCAAACGCGCGCACGAAGCGGCCCTTGCGATCGAACACGAAGATGGACGGGTGATCCTTCAGGTTCTCGCGCCCCTCGTGGATGACGTAGAGTTGGTCGTGCTTATCGACCGCCACGTTGTGCGTCGTTTGCCACGAGTATTTTTCGGGGAGTTGCGCCCAGTTGTGCAGCACCTCGTAGCGATGGCCTTCGACGCCGATCACGAGTTTGCGGTCCGACTTCTGCGCCGTGAACACATTGGGCGCGGCGAGGAGCGCGGTGGTGGTGGCGAGAAAGCGACGACGGGAAAGGGAGCGGGTGGGCTTCATGGCGTGCGCGTAGGAACGCGGCGACGCTACGGATCGCGGAGAGCGGTGCAATCCCGATCATGGCGGCCACCTTCCCGGGTGGCAGGAAGATGGAGGGCAGGAAGATGGAGGGCAGGAAGATGGAGGGCAGGCGTCGATTCTCCAAAGCTCCCCGGCCTTTATTTTCCTGCCTTCATTTTCTTGCCCAATCTCTGGGGGGTGGGCTTGGCAGTCGAGTTGCGGGTTAATCTTGTTCGAGCGCGAACAGCCGGCGGGGGAAGGCGCGGCGCGGGGGCGGGTACTATTCGGGGGCGAGGGGTGAGGTCCGGGTCACGAGGATTCCGGCCGGGTCGGGGTGCTCGAAGGGGCCCGGCGTTGGTTTTCGGGAGGAGCGGGTTCGGCCCAGGTAATCGCGGTTGAGGCGGAGGTTCGAACCCTGGGCATCCACATAAGGGGCGCGAGCGACCAGGGCGATGCCGAGGGTGTCGGTCGACACCCCGACGGTGTCCGCCTGGCGAAGGGGGGAGCCGAAGTCCGCTTCGAGTTGGAGGCCGCGGCGGGTGCGCACCAGGCGCACACGCGGATCGTGATCGGCTTCGAGGGCGCGCGGGGTGGATCGATCGCGGGTGTAGGGGCGAGTTCCGGGGTAGAAGACATTGCCGCCGGTCTGGAGTGGGAGCTCGCGGAAGTCGTACATCCAGAGACCGTAGTCGCCGTGCCATCCGGGGTCCGGGGGCGTGGTGAGGCCGGGTTTGGGTTGGGGGGTGGCGGGGCCGAGGACCAGGTTATTGAGGAAACGATGGTCACCGCCGCGGGTGGGGGCGAGTCCGGCGATGGCGGTGGAATGCGGCGGGTGAAAGGGAGTGTCCCGGTTCGGTTCGGGATGACTGATGATCCGGCCGCGGAAGAGATTGTGGGCGAAGGCGCCGCCCTCGGAGACATCGAGCAGGGAAACCGGGGACAGGAAGAGATTGTGATCAACGAGGAAGGGGCCGTGGTTCACTTCGACGAAGAGGTCCTGACCGAGATTGTCGTGGAAGAGGTTGCCGGTCACCCGTGTGCCCTGGGCCATCCAGTCGAGCCAAAGTCCGAGGCAGGTGCGGTGGATGTGATTGTCTCGGATGACGGTGTCGATGGCGGCGTGGAACTTGATGCCGGCCATTTCGGCGCCGGTGAAAAGGCGGCGCACGTGGATATCATGGATGTGGTTGTCGGCGACGGTGGAGAAGGCGGCGCCGAGCGAGCCGACAATCCCCGCCTGTTCGCAATGCGCGATGGTGTTACGTCGCACGACGTGGTGGCCAATCGTGTCCCGGTTCCAGCCGCGGGCGAAGGCGCGTTCGATGGTCTTGACGTAGCCCTCGGCGGAATTGGCGGAGGTATTGTCCCACGCATCGCCGTGCTTGCCGAGGGAGATGCCGGAGCAGACGGAGTGCGTCACGACATTGTCCTCGATGATCCAGCCCTTGCTCCAGTGGGTGCCGAGGAGTGCGATTTGTTCGGCGGTGGGCGGCGCCCAGGGGGTGGCGGCGTGGCGCAGGTGAAATCCGCGCACGGTGAGGTAGTTGCAGCCGGGTTGATCCGGGTAGAAGACGGACTGCCGGACGTTGATCTCGACCTGATGCTGGTTGGGGTTTGTGGCGGGAAACTGGGCCCAGAAGGTGGTCGAGGTGGCGTCGACGCGCGCGAACCAGAGGGGCCGGGGGAGCGGCGCCGGTTTCGGGTCCAGTTCGGTGACGAGGTCGGGCGCGAGAGCGACGGGTTGGAGTACCTCTTCCAGGGTGCGCGCTTCGGTGAGCCAATGACCGTCGAGGTAGACCGCGCCGGTATGATGATCTCGGCCCTTCGACTCAAACCAGTCGCCACGGATCAGGTTGGTGTAGGGATTGAACGCGCCGAAGAGGCTGTTGGAGATCGACACGGTCCACGTGTCGCCGCCCACCTGCGTCCAGCCGGTGACGGGTTCCGAGCCCTTGATTTCCACGTGCTCGCGCGGGGCGGCGCGGAAAGTGATACGACGGGAGTCGGATACTCCGCCGCGCGGGGGGTGGACGCGCTCTCTGTAAGTGCCGGCGTGGACAGTGATGGTATCGCCGGGTTGCGCGAGTTCGGCAGCGTGTTGAATGGTGCGGAGCGGCTGCCTTCGCGAGCCGGGGGCTGCGTCGGAGCCGGTGATGGCCACATGGAGTTCGGCGGCTCGGCTGGACGAGGGGACCAACCCCAGCAAGGCGAGAGTGAACGCGAGTGTGGACGCGAACCGGCGGAGGTGGGTCGGGGTGTGTGTTCGGACCGAGGCCGGGACCGGGCGTCGCGAGAATCGGAGGTTCACGCCTGCATGGGTCCCGGTGGTCTCGATTCGGGCAACGGAAATGTGGGGATGTCATGGGGGCAGAGGTCGGGGACGGCTCGTCCCTCGTTGCTTTTCGGGAGGGCGTGGATCGGTTTGGGTGAAGCCATGGAAGCTCTCAGCCGGGGGGCGGGACCGTTGCGTTCACTGACGGTCGCGTGGGTCGTGGGAATGCTCTTGGCCGTGGCCGGCCCGCGGGGTCTGGCTGGCGACACTCTCGGGTTGGCTGGCACCTGGGCGATGGAGCGGGATCTGGCGGACGTGGGGCTGCAGCAGCACTGGCAGGCCCGGGCCTTGAAGGGGCGCATCCGGCTGCCCGGTTCGCTGCCTTTGGCCGGCGTGGGGGATCAGGTCACGACGAACACCGTGTGGACGGGTGGGATTGTGGACCGGTCCTGGTTCACGGCGCCGGAGTACGCGCGTTTCCGCGAGCCGGGTCGGGTTAAAGTGCCGTTCTGGCTGCAGCCGGAGACCGTGCATGTGGGTCCGGCGTGGTACCAGCGCGAGTTGATCATCCCCGAAGACTGGCGGGGTCGGAGGGTGGTGCTTTTCCTGGAGCGTCCGCACTGGGAAACCCGGGTTTGGCTGGACGACCGTTTCGTGGGCACCGCAAACGCGTTGGGCACCCCACACGAGCATGAGTTGGGCGTGTTGGCCCCGGGCCGCTATCGCCTGACAGTGCGGGTCGACAATCGGATGGTCGTGGATGTCGGGGAGAACTCACACAGCGTCAGCGACCACACCCAAGGCAATTGGAACGGGATCGTGGGACGCCTGGAGCTGCGTGCGACACCCCTCACCTGGATTGAGGACGTCCAGGTCTTCCCCGAGTGGGCGGCGCGCCGCGTACGCGTGCGGTGCGCGCTGAAGACGCTGTCCCCAGGGGCTCCGATCCTCCGCCTGACCTGCCGGGTTTTGGAGGGAGCGACGGGAACCCGGGAGATCGCCCGCGTGACGCCGGCGGAGTCAGTGCTCGATCGGTCGGCCGACGTGGAACTGATGGTGGAGCTGGGGCCGGAGGCGAAGGCCTGGGATGAATTTGCGCCTCACCTGCATCGAGCGGTGGTGGAGGTGCAGAGCGTGTCGGGGACGGATCGGCGGGAGGTGACGTTCGGATTGCGCGAGTTCCGGGCGGTGGGCACCCAGTTCGAGATGAACGGTCGCCCGGTGTTTCTTCGCGGCACCTTGGAGTGCTCGATCTTTCCGAAGACCGGGCATCCGCCCGTGGACGTGGCCTCGTGGCGTCGCGTGATGAAGGTGTTGCAGGGTCATGGATTGAACCATTTGCGCTTCCACTCCCATTGCCCGCCGGAGGCGGCGTTCGAAGCCGCGGACGAGCTGGGGGTGTATCTGCATGTCGAGGCGTCGTCGTGGGCGAACCAATCAACCACGCTGGGGGATGGCAAACCGGTGGACACCTGGGTCTACGAGGAGACCGAGCGGATCCTGCGCCACTATGGAAACCATCCTTCGTTCGTGTTGATGCCCTATGGCAACGAGCCGGCGGGTGCGCGACACGCGCAATACCTCGAGAAGTGGGTGACGCACTTCAAGGCGAAGGATCCGCGGCGGCTGTGGACCTCAGGGGCGGGATGGCCGCAGATCGCCGCCAACGAATGGCATTCCACACCGGATCCGAGAGTTCAGGCGTGGGGGGAGGGATTGAATTCACGCATCAACGGGAAACCGCCCGAAACGGTGACCGACTACCGCGCCTACATCGCCGCGCGGACGGTTCCGGTGGTGAGTCACGAGATTGGGCAGTGGTGTGTGTACCCGAACTTCGACGAGATCCGGAAGTACACCGGGTACCTCAAGCCGCGCAACTTTGAGATCTTCCGCGAGACCCTCGAGGCCAATGGACTGGCTTCGCACGCACGCCGGTTCCTGCATGCGTCAGGCAAGCTGCAGGCGCTGTGTTACAAGGAGGACATTGAATCGGCGTTGCGCACGCCGGGGATGGCGGGATTTCAGCTGCTGGACCTGCACGACTTTCCGGGGCAGGGCACCGCGCTGGTGGGCGTGCTCGACCCGTTCTGGGAGGAGAAGGGCTACGTGACGCCCGCGGCCTTCCGGCGGTTCAGCGGAGCCATTGTGCCGTTGGCGCGGCTGACGCGGCGCGTCTGGACGCGAGGGGAACAACTCACCGTGGACCTCGACCTGGCGAACTACGGAGGCGCGCCGTTGCCGGACGCGCGCGTGCGCTGGCAGTTGATCGGGGATCACGGACGCGCGGTTGTCCAGGGTGAGGGCACTCCGCGCACCATGCCGGTCGGGTTGGTGACGGGTGTGGGACGGGTTTCCGTGGATCTGACCGCCGTGCCCGCCCCGGCGCGGTACCGGTTGGCGGTGGGGATCAAAGGCGTTCCGCAGGCGGAGAACGACTGGGATCTGTGGGTATATCCCGAAACCGTGGCGACGGAGATGCCCCGCGGAGTGCGCGTGACGACGGAGTTGGAGGCCGACAGCGTGGCGGAGCTGGAACGGGGCGGGCGCGTCCTGTGGCTGGTGTCCCCGAAGCGTGTGCGACCGGATCCGAAACGGGGTCCGGTGGCGTTGGGGTTCTCCAGCATCTTTTGGAACACCGCCTGGACCGGGGGACAGGCGCCGCACACGCTGGGGATTCTGTGCGATCCTCGGCATCCGGCGTTCGCGAGCTTCCCCACCGAGGCGCACAGCAACTGGCAGTGGTGGTATCTGGTGCGGAACGGGGGCGCGATGCTGTTGGATGGGCTGCCGCGCGGTTTCGAGCCCACCGTCCGGGTGATTGACGATTGGGTGACGGCGCGGAGTTTGGCGTTGGCCTGGGAGGCGCGGGTGGGGAAGGGCCGGTTGTTCGTGTGCAGCGTCGATCTCGACGACGCGACTGCCCTGGATCCGGTGAGGCGCCAATTCCGGGCAAGTCTGCTTCAGTACCTGGCGAGCGACGCCTTCCGGCCGCACGCGCGGTTGACCGTGGATGAGGTGCGAAGCGTGGTGCGCCGATGAGGCCGTTGCGCGTTCGCGCTGTCGGGTCCCGGTGGCGCAGTCGTTGATCCCCGGCGTGGCATCACCCGCATGGGATCCCTCCCTCTGGGCGGGCGGATAAGGGTTAAAATAGTCTGTCATCCCTGCGGGCGTTTCCTGCTTTGGAGGAGGACGGGAAGACGGTTGGAACCTCCGGATCACGCGACGGACCGTAGGGCTAGGCAGGCCTGGTCTCGGGTCGGCTGGAGGAGTCCCAACCTGAAAGCCGACCTATGAAGACCCATTCCAGCATCCACGGAATCCAATGTGAGTGTGAGCGTTGCGCAGGCGGGGGCGGAGCCACGATGATTCGAGAAGAGACCTTCTCGTTGGAGTCGCCGTTCCTGGATCCGAGCGCGGTCTCACGTGAGACGTCCCCAACCTTTATGGGCGAAGCGTCCCCGCAGCCTTGGAGCTCGATGGAAGCGCCATTCCTGCGCGACGAGCACGACATTCAGGGGGAACAGAACCGAGTGGCAGAAGCCGCGCTCGAACTCTTCGAATCCCTGCATGATCCCGAGTTTGACGAGGCGCTGTACGAGATGGTGGCCACGGCGGGGGCCGCCGCGGAAGAGGCGAGCACGGCATTGCCTCTTAAGAGCGAGGACGCAGAAGCGGAATTGGAGCGGGTGGTGAGCCAGCAGTACGCCCCGGTCGTGGCCGAAGCACACCGGATGTACGACCGCCTGAGTGAAGGCCTGGAGAGTGTGGATCTGAATGAAACATCAGTGCAGGAATTGGAGCGGGTGATGGACGGTTTCGCACCCGAGGCATCGGCGTTGCCACCGGAACAACAGCAATTCGTCGGCGCGTTGTTCCGTAAGGCGAAGCAGGCCGTGCGCGGCGCGGTATCCCTGGCCCGCAAAGGTATTCAGGCCGTCGGGAAGGGGCTGTCGGCCGTCGCGCGACTGGCCCTGAAGCCCCTTTGGTCGAAACTCAAATCTCTGCTGATGCCCTTGCTGAAGCGCGCAGCCATGGCGGCATTGGGCAAGCCTTCGATTGCCACCGCTACTTTGGCACGCAACAACGGTCGGCGTGTGGTCGGAGGTGAGCGGGAGAACTTTGAAACGGAATCCGGAGAAGGTCTCTCCGGCGAGCAGCCCGAGAGCATCCAGCGTGAGTACGACTCCTATCTTCTGGAGACGGTCTTCGGGGAAGGGCGCAGCGATGCTCAGATGATGGTGAATGAGTGGTCTTCGGCTCTCTCCTCCAATACGGATCCCATCCGGCGCTTGGATGAGGCCCGGGATCAGCTGGCCGAGCGTCTCGCCAAGCTCGAAGACGGGGAGGATCCGCAGCCGGCAATTCAGGAGTTCATCCCTGTGGCGCTCATGGCGATCAAACCCGTGTTGAGCGCGGTGGTTCGTCTGATTGGGCGCGAACGGATCGTGCGCTTTCTCGCGGGGTTTCTGGCCAAGATGATCTCGGGAATGGTGGGTCCTCAACGTGCAGCGCAGGTCTCGAGGCACGTGGTTTCCACGGCGCTCAGGGGATTCGGTTTCGAGACGGAAACAGATCCACGTCGGGCCGCCGCGGAGGTGCTCGCTCAGACGATCCAGGAAACGCTGCTTTCTCTGGCAGAACAGCCCGAATCTCTGTTTGAGAATCCCACCCTAATCCAGGTGGCGGCGCAGGAAGCATTTGAATCGGCAGCAGCGGCGAACTTCCCTCCTGAAGCCTTGCGGCCGGACCTGCGGGAGAGTGAGACCGAATCTGACAGGTGGGTGGCTCATCCGGTGCAGAGGCGGCGCAAGTACTTCAAGAAATACAGCCGCGTCTTTGAGATCCAGCTCACGCGACGACTCGCAGAATCCGTCCGAACCTTCGACGGAATGACCTTGGCCGAGCACTTGGATGCCACACGGGTGATGCGGTGGAATGTCCCGTTGCGTGTCCGTGTGCACCTGTACGAAATCGCACCGGTGGCCAGGCTGGCCGACATCACGGTGCGCGAGCGTCAGGTGGAGGGCTTGGGAAGCGCGCGCTGGGAAGCCTGGTCGCAGTTGCACCCTTTGGGCGTGGCGGCTGCGACCGCTTTGTTGCGAGAGCCTGGGTTGGGTAGAGACGTGGATGCGAAATACACGGAGAACCGGTATTCGATCACCCGCTCTCAGCGCTTCTATTATCTGGAGATGGCAGTGCCGACGAAACCCAGGCCAGTGGTTCCACGTCGGACGCCCCCGCCTGTGCCGCAAGTGGGCATCACCAATCCGACTGGCGGAGGAAATGCACCGTCAGGGGTACCCGCTGGAGCGCGTGCGAGTGCGCGCTGTGCGGGCAATCGCGTGGGGCTCATCATCGATATTCCGCGGCGACAGGTCGTGGTGAAGATCCGGTTGGCGGAGGAACAGGCGCAACAAATCGCCAACGCGTTGCGACGGCAGGATATTACGGGAGCGGTCCACGTGTTTCGCAGTGTGCGCTCGGTGCTGCGTGGCTTGCTGACAGGAGGAACCTCCGCGGGGCTGACCGTTAGGTGGCCTGGATCTGCTTCCGAGATGCTGTTTGAACAACTGGCACCAGCGACAGCAGCACTGGCAGCCGTCGGTCAGGGAGCCATCAAGCTGTTCCTCGAGAAAATCGGTGAGAAACTCTTCGACCTGGTTTGGGCGGCTTTGGAACGCGATCTCCGCGCGCGGGCCTCGGAGTTCATCACCATGGCGGAAGATCCTGCCGATGGAGTGACGGTCTTCTTGACCTTCAACAACCTGGGGGCGCTTTCCGTGGTGGTGGATATGGTGCGCGGAAACCCACGTGCGATTCTGGGTTTGGTGACTTCAGGGATACCCTACCCAGGGCTCTTCACGGTACGCGGGTGTACCTCCTGACCGACTGTTCCGCAGAGGAAACTCCCTCGGAGAGATCCGCCCACATTGGGACGGAGCTCCCATCCCCGCAAATCACCATGTCCACCTTCGCGTCCATTCGGCGACAGACCTTGAGGCGGGTCGTGCACTGGCAACTGGCCGTGGAGAGCCTGGCAGATCTGGAGCATGCCGCCTCCCCCACTGCGTGGGGGCAGTTGGGATCACGACTCGGTTCGGCGCTTCGCGAAAACCTGAGCACCACTGTCCACCGCATGCAGGTCCAATTGGAAGGGCTCCGCGCGCGCTGGTTGTCCTCGCGAAACCTGGATGATCTCGACGGGCTGGATCGTGCTCTGTCCGCTTTTCGCCACCGGTATCTCCAATCCGAAATGATCGTCGACTTCTACGGCGACGCGGTGAATTCCCGAACCAACCCTGAACTGGGCGCCATGTTGCGCGCCTTCGACCATGTGGCTACGGCGAGCATGGAGCGGCTGCTCACTCCATTGGGAGTACGTGTCCCGCCCGTGCTTACCTATTTGGACAAAGGGTTGGGGGCTTCCATCCTGAAGGAGGGGGCGCGGCTATGGGACGGGAGCACCTTGAGCCGGGTAGCCGCGATCAAGATCACCTTTCACAACCGGCGGCGTCCTACCTCCTTGCTGCACGAAGTAGGCCACCAGGTTGCCCACCTTGTCGGTTGGAATGCGGTTTTGGCGGAAGGATTGGCCGCCTCCTTGCGTCACGTGTCCCCGTCCGTGGCGGAAATCTGGTCTTCGTGGTCTTCAGAAATCGCTGCGGATTGCTTTGCTCTCGTCACAGGCGGCTTTGGATCGGTGGCCGCGCTCGCGGATGTACTCGGTGGCGCCTCACCCGAGATCTTCCGATATTCACCAGGCGACCCGCATCCCATTGCCTTCCTGAGAGTGCTCTTCGGCGTGGTCGCTTGCCGGAGGCTGTACGGCTCAGGGCCATGGGATGAGCTGTCCGAAGACTGGCAGCACCGGTACCCACTCGAGCGTGGAGCGGGCGACATTCGGGAGTTTTTGGAAGCGTCACTTCGATTGCTGCCGTTGGCGGTGGAAACCTGCTTCTTTCAGCCCGCAGCATGCTTTGGAAATAGGCCGTTGGCAGAGTGCCTGAACCCCCAATCCGTCAGCCCGCGAGCGCTTACTGAGTGGAGCCGGCAACAGGCGCCACTGAAAGCCGGGGGATTCAATCTGGTCCGTGATGACGGAGCCCGGCTGATCGCCCTGACGAGTCTGCTCCTCGCGGTGGAACCAGAGAACTTCCTGGGGCTCATCCGTCAATACGATCGCTCGATGATCCTCCTCGGAGAGTCTCTGCCTGGACTGACCGCGCTCCAACGCTAGTTCTCCATTCAAGTCTCACAATGCATGAGCAGTTAGAAACGGTGGCTCCATTCACCACAGAAAACGAAAGCACCCATGAATACTGAAGAAGTTGAACCTACCACCCAAGATACGCGGTCAGTCACCGGAAGCTCCGGAGGATGGTATGAGGATGCGAGTCACGGCCTCTCCGAGGCTCAAGGGATCCGGATTGGTGGCGAGCTAGATCAGTACCGGACCCTGGAGCGGTTTCTGGGCCGAAACAGGCGCAACTCCGTCTTCGACCCTGGCGAGGCGCTTCCCAACACGAACGCTCCGTTTAAACCCATCTCTTGAAATCTGCAATCGATCCAAAGCGAGTCCGCGAGGACTCGGTTGGGTACAACGCACTCTCTTATGTTTCGTCAAATATTTGAAACGTTTCTACCGCGGAATCAGTGGAGGTCGCAGTTTGTAGGAAACGATGCGTCTGAGATCGGCACATTGATGCGGTATGTATGGGAGCATGGCAGCCGGCGGCACATCATTCCGTTGCCTGCCCGGTCCAGTTACATGGATTCGGTCCTGGTCGCGACCGGGCTATCAAGCGAGTTCTGGCGATGGGATGAGAGCGTCTCTTCTAAGCGAGATGTGCTCACCCCGTTTATCTGGGACCATCTTGCGTATGCCTATCTCGTGGAGAGCACGCGAATCGTCGAGATTTTTCGGCGTGTGATTCAGGAGTGTCGCTATGGCGAAAGACTGGGGTCGCTGACTCCGGAGGCATTGAACTGGCTGCGCACGACGGAAGAGCTCTTCTTCACGGCCAACCACAGTCTCGGTTGGTTGGCTCCGGTTGATAGTTTCGTCGTCGCTTCCCCGGAGGTGATGCGCCATAACGCCTATCATCGCCTGCTCGGCTGGGACATTCCTTCCAGCGATCCTGCAGGAGGTTCCGTGGCTTCGGGTGCTGGGCGCTCAGACCGAGCCCCGAGCGCCAATCGGGAACTGGGATCCACGTTGGAGATGGTTCTCCTCGAGATCGCCAAGGGAATTGCCAACGCTCGGAACACCAGCGGGATGCGGGACACTGATCCCTCGCAGATCGGCTATCTGATCCTGCGTCTGCAGCAAATGCTGCTCGAACGGAAGAGCGCCGGAAAGCTGCTGCGAGAGGAATTCTGGTACGTCTCGATGATGTCTTGGCTGCACATGGCCATCGAATACCCCAGTCCAATCGTTGAGGCGTTGCGCGTGGACGCCTCTAGTGCCGAGGAGAGGCTGAGGCGCATTGGCAATATGGTGGGGCTCCCCTGCCATTCCCGCGCTGGCGCAATGTTCCTTCTGGGGCGCAATCTCTCGACGTTCCTGCGCGCCGTAGAGATTGGCTGCTTCGCCGATTCGACCACAGCCCAGAGTCTTTACCAGCCCCCGGTGAGCGATCTTACGGGTGATCTCATCGCGCAATACTCGATGGCCACCGGAAAGGATCTCAAAGCGCGCACCGTGTCGCTTCGCTGACGCGGCCTGTAGGCGGAGCCGTGCCCAGAGGACGATCCCTCAAGCGCGGCTCCGTCGCACCGCGGGTCACTACTTCGCTTTTCGCCCGGCCCGGGCTGCGCGTGCCCCAGGGTTCTTTGTGGAGTTCCCTCGGCGATCCAGGCGTTCGAGGGCGCTGAGCACGACGCCATCAATTTCCGCGCGGGCGCGCCTATACTCACGGCGGAAAAGAGGGTCATTGGGGAGACGTGGGCGGGAATACGGGCGTGGAATCGGCACGTAATCACCGCCATCACGGCCATCCAAGATTCCGCCCAGGCCAGCGAGCGTCTCTTTGGTTTCGCTGCTCAAGCCGGCCTGACCGGCAG
>JADLFD010000058.1 GCA_020845805.1 Verrucomicrobiales bacterium
CGAACAGGGGAGTCAACTGAACTGCGGTTGGTAATCATAGCGTTGGCGGGTGTAGCGCTTCGGTGCTCGCCCGCCAACAACTCATGTCATCTCTCAGCCTGCCTCCAGACTGGCCGGACATCCTGCGCGAAGGAACGCCACGACGACCGGTCCATACGGCCGAATCGCCGCGCCGGACGTCGATATCCCCTGGGGCGGGGCCCACCCAAGGGAGGGGGGATGACCCGACCTTCCGACGGCATCCCGAGCTACCGTAGCGGGACGCACCTCGGGACCGCAGCCGCGGTCACGCGGCGAGATCGGCGACGTGAAAACTCCCGTAGGTATGCACCCGGTCCCGTGCGTGGCACTGCGCCGCGAGGTCCGTGTGATAGGTGAGCAATTCCCCCACGCGATGGCGGCGGCCGCTGCGGCGCACCTCGATGGGATCGACGAAGTCAACCGCGGCACCTCCGCTGCGCCAGAGGATGCGTGCGCCCGGACGTGCGCGATCGACGATCGCCTGCCATTCCCGACGGAGCAGTTCCGGCTCCTGGTGACTGAGCCAGTCCATATGATCGAGAAGGACGAACCGCGACAGGGACCCGGTGTGGGATTGCAGAAAGCCGGTCAGATCCCCGGTGTGGATGCAGATACGATCAGCCCAGCCCCCCTTGAGCCGGGCGAAATTGGCCGGTTTCAGGTACTCCGGGCTGCAGTCGACCGAGTAACGGCCAAACAGATAGAGGCGCCAAAAATAGTTGTCGGCCACCGGAAGGCGGGTGAAGACCGACTCCACGCAGTCCTCCATGAAATCGGCGATGTTGGTGGCGCAGGTGCGTTCGAGATGGTCGCGTTGCGCCTTGGGAACCCCCAGAAGGCTCAGGGCAATGTCGGTCCGCAGGGCACGCTTGATCGCCGGACGCCAAAGCCGGTCACGAATGGAGGAGAAGTAGATCTCGCGCTGTTCCGCCAGGGACGCGGCGCCGAACAGACGCAGTGCAGCCGCATGCACCTTCGCCACGCGGAGGTACTTGACCAGCATCCGGGCAAAGAAGCCCGTGGTCCCGTGGTGATAGAACGAGGCCTGGGGAGTGGGCCGACTGAGAAAGCCGGTCCGCGTATCCCAGAATTGTCGCGCCGCGTCGGTAAGCTCGGGCCGTAGGCGCGTCTCGTACCAGTGCGGAAACTCACGATGCCCACCCTCGCCAAACAGCGCGAAGAACTCCTCGAACTCCAACCGCCGAATGCCCGCCAACTTGAGTTCGAGCAACGCATTCTGCCGAAAGTTGAGGTCCACCGCGTGAATGCACGAGGGCCGGTCCAAGGCATAATCCAAGGCATTACAGCCCGCGGACGTGATCAGGACGATCTCGTCATCTGCGGAGAGCGACATGACCTCACGGTCCAGCCGCGGATCCTCCCAGCAGGTGTTGTAGACGAGATGATGGCCATGGATGTAGCGGAAGATCTGCCGGGTGGTCCAGTGGGTGACCGCTTTCATGGGTGGATTCGCCAACACAAAGCTTCCCGTCGCTCGACGGCATCTGCTTTGAATCAGTGTTGGCGGACATCCCCGTTCCCAGGCAAGAGCCCGGGCACCGGATCCGGAAAGCTTCTCGGAAACGACATCGCATCGACACTTTCCACCCGTCCACGCGCGTCCAAAACACGATGGAGGGTCATCCACGGATGGCGATCCGGTGACACGTTGTTCACCGCGCTGTTCCCTCTCGACGATTCCCTCCTGGGACGGGATCGGGAACCAGCCCGCGGCCCTGATCAAGCGGAAGGCAGAGCGACCAGGGCGAGCGACGCCGCACTCCGTTCAGCTGGGGACGCCGCGATTGTGAATAGGTCTTCACCCACCGGACGTTCAATCGTCACCTGACCCTCAGAGGGTGCTGGCGTGAAAGTCCTCATCCTGACCGCCAGTTTCGGGGATGGTCACAACGCCGCCGCCAGGAATCTCCGAGCCGCGCTGGAGGCGATGACCCCCGATCCGTGCCAAGTGGAGGTGCTGGATCTGCTCGACGCTGTTTACGGTCGACTCAACCAACTGGCCAAGTCCGCCTATCTCGGGTTGGTACGGCACGCCCCGTCCCTCTGGCACACCGTCTACAAGCTCGTGGATGCCGCCCCGTCCTTGTCCGCCGCCGGTTCCTGGGGCCGGCTCCGACGAGCCCTGAGCGATATCCTTCTGCAGGCGCAACCCGACGTCGTGGTCTCCACCTATCCCGTGTATGCGGACGTGGTGGCCGAAATCTATCGGGAGCACGCCGAACGACCCTTTCGGCTGTTCACCATCATCACCGACTCGATTTCCATCAACTCGGCCTGGTACCGCCACTGGAGCGACGTGTTCTGCGTCGCCAACGAGGCCACCGCCAGCGTTCTGCGTGAAGCAGGCGTTCCAACGGATCGGATCGCCGTCACCGGTTTCCCCGTGAGCCCTGCGTTCCACGACGAGCAGGTTCCCCAACTGGCCCCGCCCGTGGGGCCGACCGAGCGGCGAATCCTGTACCTCGTCAACACGGGACGCCCCAAACTGGGTCGCACCCTGGAGGAACTACTCGCCCTTCCTCAGGTCCAACTGACGATCACCGTCGGTCGCGACCACGACCTGCGTGCGCGACTGCACCGGCGACTCGATGGCTATGGAGATCGGGTGAAGCTTTACGGCTGGACCAACCTCATGCCCCGGCTCCTCCTGAGCCACCACCTCGTGATCGGCAAGGCAGGCGGCGCCTCGGTGCAGGAGGCGATTGCCTCCCGTTGCCCCATGATCGTGAATCAGATGATCCCTGGGCAGGAGGAAGGCAATGCCCGGCTGATCGCGCAGGAGAACGTGGGCTGCATCGCGGAAGGCCGCCGCGAAACCGTCGCCGCCGTGGAACGGGCGTTCGAGAACCGCGCCCATGTCTGGCACCAATGGCGCCATCATCTGGATAAGATCAGTCGTCCTGGCGCCGCGTACCGTATCGCCGAACTGATCCTGGCGGCCGGCAAGGACACCACCGGCCCCCAGATCTTCCAGGGATGGTCTCCCGGTGTTCCCGTGGCGACACCCACCATCCTGCCACCCCCGGCGAGCGGCCCCTTACTCTGCGATTTCCACACCCATACCAATTACTCGGATGGAGCCCTGAGCGTGTCGGAGTTGGTCGATTTCTATGGGCGCCACGGATTCGACTGCATCTGCATCACCGACCACCTCGCCGACCCGCGGCGTCTCATCGGAAAACTGGGACGCTTGAGCGGGTTGACGCTGAGCCCCGCTCAGATCGGCGAGTACTTTGAGGTGATCGGGCGGGAGGCCAATCGTGCTTGGCGGCGCTACCGCATGCTGGTGATGGCAGGAATCGAGTTCAATAAGGACGGATGCCGGGCGCGCAGCTCAGCCCACCTGCTGGGGATTGACCTGCGCCGCGAAATCCCAGCCGACTTGGACCTGCCCGAGACCATCGCGCAGATCCACGCCCAGGGAGCCCTGGCCGTGGCCTCGCATCCCCATGTGATGAAGAGCGAGTGGGGCAAGAACACGTTGTACCTCTGGGAGAATCAGGAAACGTTCGCACCCCTGCTCGATGCCTGGGAGATTGCCAATCGTGACAACATCTTCTCCCCCGTGGGCCTGAAACGCCTGCCGTTCATCGCCAGCAGCGATTTCCACAAGCCCAAGCACATCTTCTCCTGGAAGACTGTGCTCCACTGCGAGAAGGACCCGGAGGCGATCAAGGAATGCATCCGGCGCAACGAGCGGGTCTCGATTACGCTCTACCGTCGCGATCGTCCGCTGCGCCCAGAGCCCGCCCTGCGTTCCATCGATCTTCCGGAAATGGCCGAGGCAGGTGTGGTGGCCGCCTGAACTTCCCGCCCTTCACTCGGCACTCGTGACATGCAGCCGCCCGAAAAACTCCTGAGATACTACGGGATGCATTCCGGCATCTACGATGCCACCCGCTGGACCTTTCTCTTCGGCCGGCAACGACTGCTGCGCGAACTGGGACTCTCCGATCCGCCGGAACGAATCCTGGAGGTCGGATGCGGAACGGGCGTGAATCTTCTGACCCTGGGACGCTTGTTTCCCCAAGCGCAGCTCCTGGGCATGGACGCCAGTGGTCGCATGCTGGAACGCGCGCGTCGTCGGCTGGGTCCGCTCAGTTCTCGGGTGACACTCCGCGAGGCGTATTATCACTCCCCACTTCGGCTGCAGCCCGCCCCCGATCTCATCTGCTTCTCCTACTGCCTCTCGATGGTGAATCCGGGGTGGGATCGTGTGATCGAGGCTGCGGCAGCGGACCTTGCCCCACACGGTGCGATTGCTGTCGTCGATTTCCACGCCTCGTCCCACCCATGGTTCCGTCGGTGGATGGCGTGGAATCATGTCCGACTGGAAGGCCACCTCCTGCCCGCCCTCGCGGCTCACTTCGCAACCACCTCGCTCAAGGTCGAGTCCGCCTATGCCGGGCTCTGGCGATACTTCCTGTTCGTGGGCCGCGCTCGCTCCCGCCCGGAGCCGGGCCACGTGTTGCCCGTGTCGCACCGGACGTCGGTCCGCATTCCCCTCAGCGGCTGCTCCGTTTGATCCCCCGGTCCCCCGTGTCGCCCGGCGCCTCAAGCCCCGTCAGCAAAGGTGCGCCGCCTGACTTCCGGCACGCCTGTTGTGAGTACTTCCATTGCTCGCCGAAAGCATTCGAACGGGTGGTTCTAGTCCGCTGCCTGCCCCCGCTCTGGAGACTCCCCTGCGCACTCTGGCTCTCGTGCATTTCGAGGGGCTTCACCCGTGAACGCGCCCTCCTCACTCGCCTCGGCGGATTGAGAAACCCATCCCAATTGCGACCTGAACTGGACGGGTACGCCTACGAGAATGATCGTGACCGCCCGTTTCGCATCGCGGTGCTCGGTCTCCGCCTGTCGCGCCGTCGGTGCCTGCGGCTCTTCCAAAAAGTGATGGAGGAATTCGATAGGGCCGCCTGAACCGTGGCGCCCTTTCCAACCGACGACATCCCCGCCGCTCCCGCTCCCGCTCCCGCTCACCGAGCCAACAGCCCCAGCTGGTACCGAATCTCCGCGTCGATGTCGCTGGCGGTGGCCACGGTCTGACCGATCTCCTCGCGCAGGATCTGCACGAACCGTTCGCGCAACCGATGGATGGCCGATTTCAAGGCCCCTTCGCTCAGGCCCAGTTGCTCGGCCGTCTCGCGGTAGCTGGCCTCCTTCTGCCGCATGAGGAAAGGCTTGAGACGGTCAAAACGTTCCACCTTCCCACCGCCGTCGAACTCCGCCCGCAACCGCCACAGCGCGTGCTCCAGCATGGTCTCCGCCCAGCGCCGTTCGTAGATCGACTCCGGCGTCTCCTCCGTCGCGGGTTCCCGCGAAAACAGCTGCTCCGCCTCCTCGCCGTCCAGCGACACCAGCTCAAACCGGCCGCCACGCTTCACCGCACGCGCATGCTCGCGTTGGTGGGTCAAATGATGCTTGAGCGCCGCCAGCAGAAAGGTCCGGAAGCGGCCACGCTCCGGATCCGCCTGCGCCACGTAATTCTTCTCGAGCAGCTTGGCGAAGAAGGCCTGGACCGTGTCCTCGGCTTCCGTGGCGGACTGTCCGCACCGTCGGACGAACGAATACACCGGATACCAGTACGCCTGGCACAACTGCTCGAGCGCCTCCGCCGCACCCGGGTCGTCCGGGCGGCCAGCACGCGCAATGCGACTCCAGCGCGTGGTGTGAAACGCGCCGCCCCCCTCGCCGTCGGGTTGCCTTGCCTCCGTGTCCCTGACCATGGATGCCGCTGCTATCCGGCCACGCCACGGTGGGCCGGGATTCACGCTACCGCCAGGAGTTCCACCTCGAAGATCAGCGTCGCGTTGGGCGGAATCACTCCCGGATACCCTGCGCGTCCGTACGCCAGATCCCCGGGAATGGTCAACTTCACCTTGTCGCCCACCTGCATCTGCGCCACGCCCAGATCCCAGCCTCGGATCACCTGCCCTGCCCCCAGCACGAACTGGAACGGCTCACGGCGATCCACCGAACTGTCGAACTTCCGGCCGTCGGTAAACCAGCCCGTGTAATGCACCGTCACGGTCTGCCCGGCGCGCGGGCTGGCTCCCGTTCCCTTCACGATCTTTTCCACCAGCAGTTCGGCATTGGCCATCGCCAAGTCTCAGCATCCGGCCCCGCGCCGGTCAACCTGGGGATCGAGCCACCGCCCGCTCTCAACCTTGCCCCTCGTTCGATCGACCTGCCCGTGACACCACGGCCGTTCCCCCGCATGATCTCCACACCCCCGACCGTCCATGACCCCCCCCGCCTGCTTGGTTCAGTTGACCCGACGCCTCACAACCTTTCCCAGAAGACTCCTGGCCAGCGCCCTCCTCCTGGCCCACCTCGCCAGCACCGCGGCGCCCCCGCCCAATATCGTTCTCATTCTCGCCGATGACCTGGGCTGGAGCGACCTCGCCTGCTACGGCGCGGATCTGCACCAGACGCCGCATCTGGACCGGTTGGCACGGGAATCCGTCCGCTTCACCCAGGCTTACGCAATGCCCGTCTGCTCGCCCACGCGGGCGGCCCTGCTGACCGGCCAGCACGCCGCCCGCCTTCAGTTCACCATCTGGCGCGAAGGTGCTCTCAACCGTGACGCGGACGCCGCCAAGAACGGGTGGAAGCTGCTTCCGCCGCGAACTCAAACCGATCTCCCCGTCGCGGAGACCTCCCTGGCCAGGCTCCTGCGCCAACGTGGGTATGCCACGCTGCATGTCGGAAAATGGCACCTCGGCGACGCCGATCACGCACCCCAGACCCACGGGTTCGATGTGAATGTCGGCGGCACCCACTGGGGCGCGCCCGAGTCGTACTTCTGGCCCTTCAGCGGCCACCATACCTTCCAGGAGTTCCGTTACGTCCCCGGCCTCGGCCTCGGTCACCCCGGCGAGTACCTCACCGACCGGCTCACCGATGAAGCCCTCCGCCTGATCGATGAGGTGCGTGACCAGCCCTTCTTCCTCAATCTCTGGTACCACTCACCGCATACGCCCATCGACGGTAAGAGCAACCTCGTCGCGCATTTCCAGGCGCGTCTCAAACCAGGCCTGCACCACCAGAACCCCGGCTACGCCGCCATGATCGCGTCCCTGGACGAAAACGTCGGCCGTGTCCTGCGCCATCTCGACCGCCGCCGCCTCTCCCGCCAGACGCTCGTGGTGTTCGCCTCTGACAACGGTGGAACCACCAACCTTTCGCGCGGCCGGAAAGTCACCGACAACTACCCACTTCGCTCCGGAAAGGGCTCGCTCTACGAAGGCGGCATTCGCGTGCCGCTCCTCATCCGCTACCCGGGCATCACCCCCCAAGGCGCCGTCTGCCACACTCCGGTCCTCTGCACGGACCTCTTCACCACGCTCGCCGAGGCCGCCGGGGCACCCACCGAAACCGGGCTCGATGGCTTGAGCCTGCTCCCTCTCCTGAAGGATCCGACGTCCCCCCTGCCGCGCGAGTCCCTCTTCTTTCACTACCCCCACTACTACCCAACCACCACGCCGGTAAGCGCCGTCCGTCAGGGTGACTGGAAGTTGCTCGAGTATTTCGAGGATCAACACGTCGAGCTCTACGACCTCGCGCACGACCCATCCGAGTCGCGTGACCTGGCCTCGGAAATGCCCGACCGCGCCGCGCAGCTGCGCACTCGGTTGCAGGCCTGGCGTCACGAGGTGGGCGCGGGCCTCCCCACCCCGCGATGAACCCGGGGCCCACCATGCCTTGATCGGGGATTGGGATCTGCAACGTCCGCCCGAGGGCTACTTCCACGGCTGAACGCGGACGGTCTCCAGTCCAAAGCCGGCGATGGGGATGGACCATGTCCCTCCGACCTCGCGCGCGGCATCCAAGTCGTCCTCCACGGCATTGCAGCGATTGATCCGCCAGCGTCCACCGGCGGGCAGGGTCACGGAAACCGTGCCAGCTGTTCCCGAGGTCTCCACCAGGCGCAGGATGGTTCCGCGCCCGTCCTCCGCCGGTTTCCAGGTCGAGACCTGCACGGACGCGGGTTCCAGCACTGCGCCGGTCCGCAACCACGCCACACCCTCGCCGGCGCCCAGTTTGTCGGCGCGCGTGATCTCGTTCGATTCCAGCGGCGTGAGTTGCTCCGCACCGAACCTCGCGGAAGCCGCCGCATCGAAGACCCGGTCCGAGGTCAGCACATACCGGAACACAAAGTCGCCTCCCTGCTGGGCGGCGTACCCTTCCGGAGTGTAATTGCTCATCACGTAGCTGAAGATCGTCGCCGGCCGGTCGCCCATCGTCTCCGGCCACGTGCCGCGCACCACGTCGCCCAACGTCACCAGCGGCGCATCCAAAGGCGCCAGAGTGACCGCGAGGCCGGCTCCTTCCACGGACACCCAGTCCGACACGGTGAACCACTCATGACAGGCGCCCGGAAGCAGGTCCTTGGCCGGATCCACCCAGCCATTCTGCGTCGCATACCGGAAGCGTGGGGTGCCCGTCGCGAACGGAAAGGCCACGTAGGCGGCTTCTTTCGCGAGCGTGGGCACCTTGCGCACCCGCAGCGTCAGATGCACCTCACGACGTCCCACCGGCAAGAAAACCTCGGTCTCGACCGAAGGAAAGTTGGTCGTGACCGACCCCCACCTTGCGCGTGCCCCGGCCGCTGTCACCACCGAGGTGTGCATCCCGGTGAAGGTCGCCGCCGCGAGAGTCAGCGCCGGAATGGGAGAGACCGTGCTGTATTGGACCAGTCGATTCGGAAGCGTATCGCCACCGACGACATACACCCACTGCCCGAGCGCATGCGCCGCCCCCGGCGCCACCAACTCCCGCGCCAGCGCCTTGTCCCACAGACTCCCGATCCCGCCGCGACTCGGATCCACCCGGACGCGGTAATGCTCGTTCTCCAGCAGCCACGGGTCCGTCGCCGGCGTGGTGCGCGAGGCGACCAACGCCGGCCGCAACGGCAACGCGCGAACGCCCAGCGCCGGCACGGGGGGCAGCAGGACACGCAGACGCTGATACACACGCCCAGCACGCAGGATCTCGTGCGGCAACACCCTGCCCGTCGTCTCATCCACCGGCGCCAACCCGCGACCCACCTCCACCTCCATCACGCCTTCACGCGGCCAACTCGACGGATTGAACACCAGCAATGAACCCGGCCCGTCCGGGCTCGCATCCGCCAGCGCCGAGAGACTCCGCCGCAGCACGCGGTCCAACTCACGTTGCGCGTCGGTCGCATGCGCATCCTTCGCGGCCCCCTGCCGCTGCGCCTGCTCGCTTTCGGGATCCCGCACGCTGCAGTCCGCATGCCACGTATGCTCGTCAATCAACAGGCTGTGCCGCCACGCGGCGGCGAGGCTCCGGCGATCCGGCTCGTAGGCGGAGTTGGCCAGGGCCGCCAGTGTCGCGGCCTTCTCCGCCGTGAGAATCCGC
>JADLFD010000059.1 GCA_020845805.1 Verrucomicrobiales bacterium
GCGTCGCGGAGACCGCGGAGGGGAAGCGCTCTCGCTCTCGGAGCGTGTCCTGGGCGTGCCTTCCTCGGCGCGGCCACGGCGCATTTCGTCACTCGACGACCGTCCGCGACCGCGGGACTCCCGCGGACGCTCCGAACCCCGGCGTCCGCCACCGCCCCCTTCGCTCGGGGCGCTTGGTCCGGTCCCGAGGTCCCAGCGCGGGTTGGGTTCCACCCGGCGTGCTGGAACGTGGGCAGGACGCGGCTCGGGTGCCGAAGCCGGTGCCGGTGCTGGTGCTGGTGCCGCCGTCCGCGTACGCGACGGCGCGGAGGAGGAAGGTCGTGCCTCGCGTGATTCGTCGACGCGGCGCGACAGAGGCGTCGACGCCTGCGTGCGCGTCGGGGCTGCGGTCCGGGAAGCGGGAGGGGGTGCGGTCCTTGAGGCGGACGCGGGTGCCGTGGACCGACTCCGATCCGGCGCGGTTCCCTCTCCGCGAACGGCGGATTCCGGACGACGGGTTGCGGGGGGACGTGTCCCCGAAGGACGCGGTGTCGGCGGCGTACGCCCGGCGGCGCTGCCCGGGCGAGGCTCGGAGCGACGCGCGGGCTCGTGGACCGGCGGACGCGACGGCGGACGCGCCGGGGATCGCATCGGCGGAGCGGACACGGAGCGAGAGCGCTCGGTCGAGGGCGGTGTGGACCGCGAAGGAGCCTCGGGTCGGCGCGAGGCCGGCAGGCGTGTGCCCGGGCTCGGACGGGACGGGGCATCGCTCGGGCGCGACTCCGGACGGCGCGGCGGGTCGCCGACCGGCGGACGCGATCCCGAGGTGGCTCTCCGGGCGGGCGCGGGGCGTCGGGATTCCGCCCGCGGCGACGCCGCGAGCCGGAAATCCACCTGCCGCTTGAACCGGTTTACCTTGGCCACCTCGACCTCGAGGCGGTCGCCCAGCCGGATCACGCGCCGGGTGCGGCGGCCCACCAACTGGGCACGCGTGTCATCGAACTGATAGAAGTCATCGTCCACCATGGACAACGGCACCAGCCCGCTCATGGCCAGGCCTGGGACATCGACGAAGAACCCGAAGTTCCGCACATCCGTCACCAGGGCGGGATAGCACTCGGGTCGGCGTGATTTCAGCTGACTCTCCAGGTACGCGAACAGCTTCACGTCCTTGCTGTCCCGCTCGGCGTCCGAGGAGTTTCTCTCGGTCATGGAGATGTGGTTGGCGATCTCGCGCAGCGCCCCCTCGGCCGCGGGTTGCGGGTCGAACAGCGCGCGGTGCACCACCAGATCGGCATAGCGCCGGATCGGCGAGGTGAAGTGCGTGTAGGAAGCCTTGGCGAGACCGTAGTGGCCGAGCGGTTCAATGGCGTAGCGCGCGCGTAGCAGCGACTTGAGGAAGCCGATCTTCAGCGCCGGTCCGATGGCTATTGTGGACAACCGCTTGAGCAACCGCTGGACCTCGACGCGTTGTTTCAGGTTGCCGCACTGGACCTGGTGCGTGAGCACCTCTTCGCGATACTCGCGCAGTCGGAACTCGTTGGGTTCTTCATGCACTCGATATACCGCCGGGCGGCGCAGTTTCATGAGGCGCGTCGCCACCGCCTCGTTGGCGAGCAGCATGCACTCCTCGATCAACTGGTGGGAGGCGTCGTTCTCCACGCGGTCGATACGCGCCACACGCCCGCGTTCATCCAACCGAATCTTCATCTCCGGGAAATCCAACTCGAGCGATCCGGCGCGGAAACGTTCCCGCCGGATGCGCTGCGCGAGCTGGTGGAGGTCGTGCAGCATGTGCTCGATGGGCCCGGCGGGGGACCGTTGCAGCACTGCGAAGGCCTCCTGATAGGAGTACCGGCGCTGGGAATGGATCACCGCCGCGTAGAACTTCGTCTCCAGCACGCGCCCGTCGCGCGAGAGGAGGAACTCGACGCATTTGGTCAGGCGGTCGACGCCCGGCTTGAGCGAGCACAGCTCGTTGCTCAACGCTTCCGGAAGCATCGGAATGACGCGATCGACCAGGTAGGTCGAGTTGCCGCGCTTGCGCGCCTCCACATCCAGCGCGCTGCCCAGCCGCACGTAATGTGAAACATCGGCGATGTGCACCCACAGGCGCCACTGGTCCTCCCCGGCACGATCCAGACAGATGGCGTCATCGAAATCCTTGGCGTCATCCGGGTCGATGGTCACCACCAGGTGACGTCGGCAATCCACCCGCCCGCGGATCTCGGACAGTTCCACCACCGCCCCCTTCGTCCGCGACTCCTGCAACACAGCCTGGGGGAATTTCAACGGCAGGTTGTACTGGCGCAGCACGGACAGCATGTCCACGCCCTCGGCATCGGGCGCGCCCAACACCTCGACGACCTCGCCCTCGGGGTTGGTGTGACGGGAGGTCCACTCGGACATCTCCACCACCACCTTGTCACCCACCTGCGCCTCGCGGCCGACGTCGCGCGGCGCGGGCACATAGATGTCGTGCGGAATGCGCGGATCATCGGGGATCACGAACAGGAACTGACGCCCGCGCTGCAGGGTTCCCACAATGCGCGTGCGCCGCCGTTCGAGGATGCGCACCACGGTGCCGGTCGCCACCTCCGGCCCCCCGGGTTGCAGCGAGCGCGGCCGCACGTCCCGCCGCACCAGCACGCGATCCTCGTGCAGCGCCGTCCCGGTCGCGCTCTCCGGAATGGTGATCTCCTTGAGGTCCTGATCGTCGGGCTGGAGGAATCCCTTGCCCTGCCGGTTCATGCGAATGCGGCCCGGGATCAGGTCCGCCTCACGCGACTGCATGTAGCGGTTCCCCTTGATGCGGGCGATGCGCCCGGAGTGTTCCAGGTCGCGCAGGGCGCGGTTCAGATCGGCGTGCAAGGACGCCGGAAGGTGCAACTGCCGCGCGAGCTCCGCGGCATCCACCGGCACATAATCGCGGCGGGCCAGCAGGCTCAGCAGCGGCTCAATAATGGTCTTGGTCATGTTGGACTAAATTTGGGTGGCCGCCGTGGCGGCCGGTTCCCGGTCTTCCTGGTCGCGGCGGCGCAATTGTCCGCACGCCGCGTCGATTTCCGTTCCCCGGGAACGTCGGAAATGGGCGATCACGCCCCGCCGTCCCAGGAGGGTGGCGAAACGCTCGGACACGTCGTCCGAGGACGGCCGGTAGGTCAGCCCGCGGAGGCTGGTCCCGGTGGGGTGGTAACGCAGGAGGTTCACATGCATACGCCGGCCCTCCAGCAACGCTCCCAACTGCTCCGCCTGCGCCGGTGAATCGTTCAGCCCCGCCAGCAGGCAGTATTGCAGGATCACGGTCCGACCGCGACGCGCCTGGAAACGGCCCGCCGCCTCGAGGATCTCCTGCAACCGGTGCCGCCGGCCCATCGGCAGCAGACGCTCTCGGGTGGCGTCGTCCGGTGCGTGAAGGGAAACCGCCAATTGGAAGTTCTCGCCCGCCTCCGTCAACGCCTCGATGCCGGGCACAATGCCCACCGTGGAGACCGTGATCTGGCGCCATCCCAGTGCGCCGAGATCATGATCCGCCATTCGGCGCACGGCCTCCAGCACCGAATTCAAATTCAACAACGGCTCCCCCATGCCCATGAACACCACCGTCCGCAACGCACGCCCCCCACGCCGCGCCTCGCGTCGCAGCGCGACGAATTGCGCCATGATCTCGCCGACCGTCAGATCGCGCTCGAATCCCGTCTGTGCGGTGGCGCAAAAGTCACAACCCATGGCGCACCCGACCTGGGAAGACACACACCCCGCCGCGCGATCCTCCCGATAATCCGGCATGAGTACCGACTCCACGGTGCGGCCGTCGCCGAGTCGCAACAGCAGCTTGCAGGTTCCGTCCGGCGCCTCCTGCCTCGCCACCACCGTGGCCGGACTCGGCGCGAGCTCCGAAGTCATTCGCGACGCGAGCCCCACCGGCAGACCGACCTGGCCCAAAGCGGTGGGGAGATCGCCGCCGGACGCGTAATATCCACGCAACACACGGCCGGCGTGCGAGGCCTTAAACCCCCACGCCTGCAGCCGCCCCCTCATTCCAGCCAGATCCAGGTCCTCCAACGCTATGGGCACCACGCCATCCACGCAGGGATTGGGACGCAATCCAAGCGGGATTCCCTCGCCCCGCCCCGCCGATGCCCGGCGAGTCCCCCGTGCGAAAGCTTTGAAACGCGCGCGAACGGGCGCTATACCAACCGTCATCCAAGAGCACGAGATCCCCATGAGAACGACCCGCCTTCCCCTGATCGTCACCGGCTTCGCCACTGTCGCCCTGTTCCTCCGCGCCGAGGCCGCCACCGATTTCACCAAGGACGTCGCGCCCATCCTCAAGGCGCGCTGTGTCGAGTGTCACGGACCCGACAAGCAAAAGGGCAAACTGCGCCTCGATACCAAGGCCGATTTCTTCAAGGGCGGCAAAGGGGGTCCCTCGGTGAAGGCCGGGGACGCGGACGCCAGTGAACTCCTCAAACGCGTCACGCTGCCCAAGGACAACGACGATCGCATGCCTCCGGAGGGTGAGCCGCTCACCGCCGAACAAGTCGCCACGCTCAAAGCCTGGATCACGGAAGGCGCCAACTGGCCCGACGGTGCCTCGATCGAAGTCGCCGTGGCGACGCCTCCCCCCACCACCACTCCCAAGCTGCCGCCCCGCCCCGCGGTGCCCGCGCCCGAACTTCCCAAGGATTTCCAGCCTGCACCCGGTGAAGCCGCCACCCTCGCCGCCCTGGCCAAGAGCGGCATCGACGTGCGCCCCATCGCGCAGAATTCCCCCTGGCGTGAAGTCAACCTGCGGCCGCTCGGGACCAACATCACCGACGCGTCGATCGCCAGCTTCAAAGACCTCGCCAGTCTCATCGAGGTGCGACTCGGCAGCACCCGCATCACCGACGCCGGGCTCGAAGCCATCAAGGGCCTCACCCACCTCCAAGTCCTCGGCCTGGAACTCACGGGCATCACCGACGCCGGGGTTGCGCACCTCGCCGGACTCAAGAACCTGATGTCGCTCAACCTCTACGGGACCAAGGTCACCGACGCCGCGCTGACGCACCTCCGCGACCTGACGCACCTGCGCAACCTCTACCTGTGGCAAACGCAGGTGACTCCGGAAGGGGTGAAGAAGCTCCAGGAAGCGCGCCCGGGTCTCGATATCAACACCGGGGTCGACCTCGCCGCCATTACCACCAACGCACCCGCCGCCAAAGCCGAGGAGCCCAAGAAGTAAAAAAGTAAGCCGGGAAACGAGCCCCCTCCGTAGTCGCCGTCGTCCAGACGGCGCACACCCGCTCCGGCAAACCCCGTTCGCTACCGCCATTCAGCGCGGACTTCACGTCCGCGGCTACTTCTTCGCTCCGTAGTCGCCGTCGTCAGACGGCGCTCACCCGCTCCAGCAATCTCGGTCCGCCAACGCCATCCAGCGCGGCCTCGCCCCAGTCACCCGCGGCAACCGCCCGCACCGCACCCGCACGACCCGCCCGACGGCCGATGCGTCGACCCGCCGCTCTCGGGCGACGCCTTGGTTCCCATCACGCCGAATCCGCCCGTCACCACTCGGCGAATCGGTTCCCCCGTCTCGGGATGCCGCGTGAGCGCCGCCTCGGACATGCTTTGCTTGATCTCGAAATGCTTAGGCTTCCCGCCCGGCTTGGTGGGAATGGTCTCGTAGACGTACGTTGCCATAGCGGAATTCTTGGAAGCGCCGGGCCCCTCGCGCAAGTGCATCTCCAACCGGGCCCCACGGCCACGGTTCAGCGCACGCGGGCATCCGCCTTCACCGTGGGCAGGCCCACCGGGAAATGGCGCTCGAAGAAATCGCGTTCGGGCCCGTCGTAGGTCGCGACTCGCACCGCGCCCCAGGTCGCCTGATCCCCCGTGGCGTAGGTGAGGTACGTCCGGCCCTCCCATTCGAAGAGATCGACGTCCGAGTTGTTGATCCCCTCGCCCGACCCCGGAGTCAGAATCGGGTTGAACCCGCTCAACTCCCACTCCGCGAGATCCCGCGAACGCGCCAGGAAGGACGTGAGTTCCTTTCCACCGGCCACCGGTGCATGCAGGTAGATGACGTAGTAATACGGCGCGTGATAGCGCAAAACCGGACACGCGCTGTACTCGCGGCTCACTCCCGTGAAGATCAATCCCGGCACGGGCTCCCACTGGGACAAATCCTTGGAGCGCGCGAACCGGAAGGAGAACTGCACGGGCAGGTTCGATTCATAGGCCATGACAAAGCCGCGTTCGTCACGGCACACGGACACGTTGAACAGGTGCTCGTTCCCCACCCTTTCCATCGCCAGCTCGCGCTTCCACGTCTTCAGGTCGCGCGTGGAAAAACGATAGATGCTCTGGAACCAATCGCGGTTGCTGCCCTCGCTCGCGAAAACGCTCAACTCATCTCCGTTCACGAAGGCGCTGGCAAAGGAGTGCCCCTCGGCGAAACGCGTCACTTGCTCGCCTGACGTGAGATCGATCCCGTAGAGGTACATGCTGTCCTTGTAGCCGTCGGTATTGTTCTTGGTGTCGTCGCGATAGTTGAAGATCTGCAGCGGACGCCCCTGAAACACCACCGGCGTGTTCTCCATCGCGCGCGGTACCGCAAAGGGAATCTTCACCAGCGACGGCCGCCCGGTCTCCGTCCCGATCTCCTGCCCCTCCCGCGGAGGAGCCATGCGCGCGAACAACTCGGTGGGCCAAGCCCCCACCCGCTCAAATCCCTCCGGCACGGTTTGCTTGAACTGCAGGTAGGCGCGGTTCACGCCGCGGGTCGTGTAGCTCAGCGCCTTCCCGGCCTCCCCCAGCGTGAACAACGTCGCACCCGCCAGCGTGCAATCCTCCAGGTCGAGGTGCATCCGCCCGCCAGGACCATGCCCCTGCGTACACAGGATCCCCGTGGAACGATCGCCCATCTCCGGTTGGGTGAAATTGAGCACGATCATGCGACACCCGCGGAACACCGCCCTCGCGCACTGGCTCGCATACGAAAGCGCCACCGCGTTGTCCGGGTGCACCAGGGTGCAGTCCTCGAACACGGCGTGCGGCGCCTCGGGCATCGACGTCTCCCGCCCCCCCAGGAGCACTGCCGCAGTATCCCCCACCCAGTCCAACGCGAGAAAGTAGCAGCGCCGAAAGAGACTGGGCTCCCCCGGCCGGACCTTCGGATACACCACCCCGCCGCCGAACGCGCGACCGATGCCCACACAATCCTCCACCTCCACCGTGAACTCCTCGCCGCTCTTGTCCGTGAGATCCCAGAAGAACCCTCCGTCCCCACCCGAAGCGTAGAGACGACTCAGGCGCCAGCGATCCCACACGATGCTCGAAAACGTTTCCTGGTTGTTCCCATGCGGCCAGTGCTTGTCCGAGGCGCGGATCGTCGACCACCAATCCCAGCTCTTGAATCCCTTCTCCGGATCGCCGGAATCGATCCGACACCACCCCCGCGCGCCCGAACCCAGGCGCCCGTCAAAGTCGCCCACCAGCGCGTTGTACGCCCCGGCCGCGCCTTTGCGGTTCGGCGCCAGGTTGGCCTCCACGTAGGTGTCCGGACGCACCACCACCGTGTGGCCGCCCAAGGCGTCCGGGATGGAATCCAACGCCTTCTGGATCGTCCGAAAGGCCGTCGCCCAAGTCCGTCCATCGGTGTCGTCCCCGAGTTTCGAGACATGCAGGGTCACCCCGCCCCAGGCCCGCCCCAGGACCCCTCCGTGCCAAGCCACGACCAGGAGGAGCACTCGCAGGAAACCCATCCCCGAGCTACGCGCACTGCCGAATCCAACGCGATGGGAGACACTCACGTCCCGACCCTGAAACATGCCGACGCGAGCCCCAAGCCGATTTCGAAAGCGCGATCCAGCCCGCCTCCTGCCCCGCCGGGTCACTCGTCCCCGGTCCGCGCCCGATGCTCTCCTTCTCCACATTTTTGTCCCGCCGCCCGTCGGACCGGGAGTATTACAGGTGTGAACCCCGAATCTGCATGGATGACCTCCAATGCCTCCGCGCCTACGCGCGGAATGACGATCAGGATGCCTTCCGCGTCGTGGTCGAACGTCATTCCGGCCTGGTCTATTCGGCAGCGCTCCGACAGGTCCACGACCACGCCATGGCCCAGGACGTAACCCAGGCGGTGTTTCTCGCGCTCGCCCGCAAGGCCGATCGTCTCTCCGACCGGACCGTCGTGGCCGCGTGGCTGCTGCGCGCGGTGCGTTTCGCCGCCCTCCACGCGCGGCGATCCCTGGCCCGCCATCCGCGCGGCGAGCCGCTGACCGAACCGGTCGTTGCCCAGCTTGCTTCAGAATCGTCAACCCCGTCCGCTTCCGCGCCGGAAATCGTGGAGTCAAAACTGGATGAAGCCCTCGCCGCGCTTCGCCGTCGGGACCGTGAAGCCCTGGTCCTCCGATTCCTCGAAGACCGCACCCTCCCTGAAGTCGCCCTGGCGCTGGAGATCAGCGAGGAGGCGGCCAAGAAGCGGCTGCAGCGTGCCCTGGGGCGCATGCGCCAAGCCCTCGCCCGACGTCGCGTCC
>JADLFD010000060.1 GCA_020845805.1 Verrucomicrobiales bacterium
CACAAACACGGCCTCGTCCCGGATCGATCCTCGGATATCCGCCTCCCCCAGCACCACCACCACACTCCCCCGCACCGTGCCCGTGAGGGTCAACTTGCCCAGCACCACCACCACATCACCGTCCACCTCACCCTCGATCTGGGCATCGCCACGCACGACGACAACCTCATCCGCCACCTGATCCGCTCGCACCCGAGCCGAGCCACCAATCTTGACGATCTCGCGAAGTCGCTGGCGCTCCGGCGTCGCGCTCGCTGAGGCCTCGCGGCGTGGTTCAGCCGGGGTGGTCTCCCCAGCCGGCGTCGGCTCCGCGTCCTGCGCCCGCAGGGCCAGTGCCCCCGCCCCCAGGAAGCAGACCATCGCCACCGTCACCACCACCCATCCCATCCGCCAGTTTGCAGCCCTCTTCATGATGCTCCTTGCGTTTGAATCGTTACGCACGCTGCGCCACCAATCGGTAGCATGCGGTCCCCAGGGCGAAGGTCGTCAGGTAACAGGCCCCCAGCACCGCCGCCCCTCCCCACAGCAGGGAACTGTTCCCGGTCGCCGCCCGCGCCATCGTCATCACCGCGCCGCCCAAGGCTCCCAACACCCCGCCCGCCAAATCAGCCTGTGCCGCCATTTCCTGCGCCTCGGCGGATAGCGCCCCGAGGCTGAGACCCGAACCGAGGCCCCAGGCGAAATAGAGCAGGAACGCCGCAAGCGACCCCGATCCCAGCACGAACATCATCCGAGCCGGCCACGGCCACGCCGTGTACGCCTTCCTCCACCACGGCAGTGCTTCGCGTCGTGCAATGGCTTCCAGCACGCGAGGCATCAACGTCGCGGGGGCGCTGCGCTCCGGCAGCGCACGCAATTCGCGGTCGATCGCCTGCTCCAACTCGGATTCAGGAGTGGGTCGCATAAACAAGGGATGCCTCAGAATCTTCATGACGCACGTTCGGATCGGGTTTCCGGAGAGAACTCGGATCGATTCACACCCACTTTCAACCGCTTGCGCAGCGTCTCGCGCCCGCGGTGAATGTCGGTCTTCAGTTTGCTCAACGAAATGTGCAGACGTTCCGCGATCTCCTCGTAGCTGAGATCCTCAAAATGATAGAGCACCAGCGGTACCCGCTGGCTGGGGGGTAGCTTCTGCAGGGCACGGTCCAGAAGCTCCCGGCGATCCACGGCCACCGCCTCCGAGACGGTCTTGTCCTCCACCGGCACATCCCAGGCGCGATCATCCCGATCGTCGTCCGAGTTCCCGAACTCCGAGAAGAACCGCCATCGCGCGCGATAACGCTGCAAGTGGTTGAGGCACAGGTTACGTGCCACCGTCTTCAGCCAACCACCCGCCGTCGGGCTCTGGCTCAGCTCCGCATACCGGTCGTAGGCACGCAGAAAAACCTCCTGAGCAACGTCCTGCGCCTCAGCCTCGTTCGCCAGCAGACGTACTGCGGTCGAGTAGACCATGTTCTGGTAGGACTTCATAAAGTCCTCGAAGTTGTCCGGTTGTGTTGTCACCTGACCCAACCTCAGTCGGGCGTGCTGCGACGAAGGACACCCGCGTCACGGCAAAGTTTCACGGGTTTTCGGGAAGACCTGGTCCGGATCGTGGCACCGGATTCGTCCGGGGTCCGATCCGCCCGCAGGCGGCAACCCCAGGCACGCCGGCGGAAGAGCCTCCACCAAGCCCCTCCCGCCCCGCGGAATCGGGCGGGAGCGACCGGTCGACCGGCTCGTTCAGCTCTTCTCGCCTGCGCGATAGAACGTTTCAGCCAGGCCCTGAATCACCTCGGGCTTCGGGGTCCCATCGAAGGCGAGCACCCGATAGCGCAGTACCAGGGGCTTGGCTGGCGTGATCGTGACCGCGGCCGGTGCGGTGATGCACGGGTTCAACAGTCCGATCCCGGGGAGCACATGCCAGGAGGTGGCCGGATTGCTCGCCCGACTGGCCACCACCACGGTGGCTTGTTTGCCTTCCGGGTTTTTCAGGCGGAGGCCGTACCACGGCGCATCCGGCCAGTTGGACGTCGGGTCGGTATGCTTGGGGGCCGGCCGGGTGACGGGGCCATCGGCGTTGAAGGCCGTCAACTCGCCGTCTTTCCGAAGTCGCACGGCAAAGCCCCCGAAGGCCCAGCGGGCCAGGGTGACTTCCGACTCGGCCGAAAGCTGGATGGCGAGCTCGATCATGGTCGAGCCATCGTGGAAGCCCACGAACGCGCGCAGGTCCTCCTTGATCAGGGTCTGACCTTCAATCTGCCATTCGTTCAGCGCCCGGAACCGCGCCGTGCCCAGTGCCGGGGGCGGCGCTTCCACGGACTGATTCACGATGCGCCGTCCCGCGGTCGGCGCCGGTTCACCCCAGCCCCAGAAGTCTCCCTTGGCGGCCCCCTTCACCTCCACGAAGCCCAGGAAAATCCCACGGTGATGCGGGTGGTCCTCAGGCCCTACCTCGGTCACCACCGTACCCGCGGGTGTGGCCACCGGATGGAAATAGCAGGCGCTCTCCGCCGGGGAACCGCCGGTGGTGGGTTTCTGAATCTGATACCGCGCGACTGGCTTCTGGCCAAAATTCAACTGCAGCGCTTCGGGGGTCTTCGCAAAGGCAAACTCGGGAGGCTTGCGCGACGCCTGGGCGGCGGCGGCACGTGATGCGGTCACCGCCGGCGCCAAGGCCACACAGGCGGCGGCGGCCAGAAAGGCACGCCGGTTCGTGGTAGCCGCCAGCGGCCCAAAGCATTCATCACGCATGCGGGAAGCGTTACCGAGCCGCGGCGCTCAAGGCAAACCGAGAGCCAGGCCTGCGCTTGCAGACCACCGCCCGTCACCCCCTCCTGCCGTCGGTGCCGGGGATCCCTGGGCCGGTCGATCAGCCGAACTTCCGATGGAGGCGCGCGGCATCGTATGCCCGTCGCTGGTCCGAGGTCATGCGGCCGAAGTCCGGCTTTCCGGTCGGCAATACCGGCCAGGCGTCCGTTTCAGGCTCCGCGCCAGGCTTGGTCGACGCCACGGGTTTCGACGGAACGGCCGCGGTGCTGCTGCCCGCGGTCACAACCGGATTCCCGCGCACCTCGACGGTCGCGCGCCGTGCGGCGCTGCCGTCGTAGGCCATCGACTGATCGGTGAGTTGCAGGTCGTCCGCCAGAGCCCGGTGAGGCTGGATGCCCTTGGCCTGGAGCACGCCGTGGTACGCGCGCACGGCCTCGGCGGGATCCACCTTGCCGTCCGTGATCAGGCGCAGCATCTCGATGAACGCCAACTGGTGCTCAGCGTGGTTGATCTTGCGCCCGAACAGCGCCACCCGCGCGCCGTACTTCTGCGCGTCGTGGATGAGGCGAAACGCGTCGTACGTCGTGCCCGCGCCGCCGCCCAGGATGCCCACCACCAGGTTGGGATCATACTGAGCCAGCTCCTCCATCGCCCGGGGACCGTGGTACACGATCTTCAGGAATTGCGGACGTCCCGCCTCCGGCACTCCCGCGAGGGTGCGCAGGATGTTGTCGTTGATGAACTCCCCCAGCTTCTCCGCCGGGATGCCGCTGTCCACGTTGGGATCGAAGACCTCGAGAAAGTGCCGGAACGTCTTTCGCTCCGCCTCTTCGCGAAACTGCTTGTACCACAGCAACGCCTCACGGTCCTGATCGAGCTCGTTGACGAAGGTCACCGAGTAGAGTCCCAGATTGGCTCCGGGAAACTCCGTCCCGGAACGATCGCACTCCACCTGACCACACTGAATTTGGTCGATGGTCGCCGACCGGAACGGTTGCGAGGGTTCGCGTGTGTAGCACCCGTGCCGCACGGCCCACACGTCGGTGGTGTCATTCGCGCGGGCGGCCGGGGTCACCTTCGAGTTGCCGAACAACCCTTCCTTGATGGACAGCTGTTCGTTCACGTAGGCGGACATCAGCATGATGTCCACCACCCCCTGGCTCACGATCTCGCGGATGACGTCGAGGAACTCCGGCAGGTTGCGGTACCCGAATTCGTCGCGCCCCCACACCTCCGGTGAAAACTGGGCCGGACGCGCACCCCGCCCGGCGAGGTAACGGCGAGGCCCGGGAGCACGCACGCCAAACGCCATGTCGGCGTCCTTCGCATCCGCCAGGATGAACGCGCGCGACCGGGGGTTCGAACGGATCTCGGCCAGCTTGGCGTCGAGGGATTTCATGGCGTCCAAGGCGTTCAGCGCGCCTTGTTCAGGATCTGATCGGTGACCGCCTTGACGATGGCCTCGGCCTCGGCGTCAGGCGCCACCTCGGGAGCTGCCTCCGTGCTGCGGGCCGGCGCGGCGCACACCACGCCCGGGCGCCATTCATTGTTGTCGCACAGCTCGCACTCCTTCAGGCCGTGCCGCGGATCCGGGATCCCGAGGCTCTGCTTGATCTTGAGCAGATCCTGAAGTTGGGCGGGCGTCATGGTGTTCGGCGGTTTGCCGAGCTGCGCGGTCACCAGGATGGTGCGGCAGTACGCCTCGAGGATCTCCATCTTGAAATAGGCGTCCTCGACGTTGAGATGACTCCACGACACCACGCCGTGGTTGGCCATCAGGATGGTGTTGTGCTTGTCCACCAGGTCCGCCACGAGCTGCCCCATCTCGGGAGTCCCGGGCGTGCGGTACGGCGCGGTGGCCACGGAGGCGAACACTTCATACTCCGGAATCATGCAGGTGGGCGGCTCAATGCCCGCGACCGCGAACCCTGTGGAGTAGGGCGGGTGGCAGTGCACGGTGGCCTTGGCCCGCGGCTGGCGCTTCATGATCTGCAGATGCATGAGGATCTCGCTGGTGCGTTTCTTGCGCCCCGCCTTCTGGTTGCCTTCGAGATCCACCAGACACATGTCGTCAGGCTTCATGAAGCCCTTGCTCACCAACGTGGGCGTGCACAGCGCGAGGTCATCCGCCACGCGGATGGCGATGTTGCCGCCGTTGCCATCAACGTACTCGCGGCCCCACAAACGCCGGCCGATGTCGCAGATCTGCTCCTTCAGCTCCTGCATCTGCTCCGACTGGAAGAAGGCTTCAAGGTCGGCGGCGGAGCTGTTCGCGCTGACCGGCTTGGCGAAGGTGTTCGCCGACTTGCTGACCGGAGAGCCGGCGACGGCCGCGCCGGCACGCGCTTTCCAATCACGCAGTGCATCCTTCGCGGACGGCGTGAGGAGCGCATCGGCCGGCAGGGTGGCGGGGTCGCCCCCTTGCTGGAGGAGTTGTTCGATGTCCTTGGCGGTGATGACGGTGGCCATGAGATCTGGGAGAGCGGGTCGAAGGCCTCAGGATAACTGGAGCGCGGGAAGATTCACGGGCTCGGGGCGGGCCTGGCTGCCTTGGGTTGATGAAATACGTGGTCCACCAGCGCCGCGGTGATGGCGTCGATGGCTCCAGGCGGATCGAGCGGTTGCGCGGCTTCGCGCCCCTCCACAAAACCGATCACGTCACCCACGCCGCCGCCGAGCTGGTCGTACACCACCAGGGTCGGTTCGGAGGTGAGCCCGCTCGGCACTTCGGCGCCCTGCGGGAAATGCGCGCGGTTGAACGGGTTCACCAGCAGCCAGCGTGCGCCCTCGAGACCGGGCACGACGCGACTGAGGGTGACGCGTCCCACCACCTTGCCTAGTCGCATGCGACCTCCTTGCCCGGCGTCGCTGCTATCGCGCAGGCGGCGGTGCGGATGGCGAAGGGGGGTTTCATCGCGCTTCATCCTCCAGGGCCTTGGTGCCGGGCGTCACTTCGTCGACGATGCCCACCACCAGCCAGCGTACCGGACTGCGTTCGTCCCCGACCGCTTTGCGCGCCGCGGCGCCGTCGCTGGAAATCACCACCCGCTGGTGCATTCCCGCTCCATGGGCGTCGATGGCCACCTGCGGCACTCCCTCGGGCTCGCCCGTCCGCGCGATGGGCTGGCAGATCACGAGCCGCCACCCCTCGAAGCTGGGATGCTTCCGGGTGGCCGTCAGTGTGCCTTCCACGCGGGCGAGGAACATGGTGTGGCGTTCGGTGCGACGCTCCCGCGTCGCACTCGGGACTTAGAAAATCCTCAGTTTGTCGACCATCACGCACCGGCGCACCCGAGTGAACGTGCGGGCATTGCAGATGCCTTCCCCGGTGGTGGTCGCGATGCTGAAATTGGCGTAGCCCTCGCCGCCGGATCCCAGGCCGGCGAGGCAGGACCCGTTCTTCACGAACAAGGTGGTCTCCAGCGCCTTGGCCATGGCGGTCATGTGACCCACGTCATGAGAGTGGATCATCGCCGAGTGCTTGTAACCGTGCTCGGCCTTCTTCGAGAGCGCGATGCCCTCCTCCACGGACTTCACACGCACCACCGGCACAAAGGGCATCATCTGCTCTTCCTCGACAAACAGGTGATCCGCCGCAGTCTCGGCAAACAGCAACTGCGTGCCGGGCGGAATGGTCGCCCCCGCCTCCTTGGCCAACACGGCGGGGTCGCGTCCGACGAGGTCGCGATTCACCACCGGATGCGGGCACCCCGCACCCTGGCCGGGAGGGAACACGAAGGCGGCGCGCGTCAGGCGCTCCAGTTGACCTGCGTTGAGGCGGCACGCTCCATTCTGCTCCAGGGCCGCCATGAAACGGTCCGCCACCGAATCCAGCACGAACACTTCCTTCTCGCCGATGCAGAGGAGGTTGTTGTCGTAGGCGCCGCCGAAGATCACGCATTTCGCCGCGTTGGTGAGGCAACTGGTGCCATCCACCAACACCGGCGGGTTCCCCGGGCCCGCGCACACGGCGCGCTTGCCGCTGGCCATGGCCGCCTTGACCACGCCTGGCCCCCCGGTGACGCACAGGAGCTTCACCTGCTCGTGCTTCCCGAGTGCGGCAAAGGACTCCAGGGTCGGCGGTTCGAGGATGCACGCGAGATTCTCGATGCCCAACTCGCGAGCGATGGCCTGGTTGAACACCTTCGCCGCCATCACCGCACATCGATACGCCGAGGGATGTGCGTTGAACACCACCGCGTTGCCCGCCGCCACCATGCTGATGATGTTGCACGCCATGGTGGGAATGGAGTGCGTGCTCGGTGTCACCGCGCCGATCACCCCGAACGGCGCATACTCCTCGAGGGTGATGCCGTGATCGCCACTCAAGCCATACGGATGCAGAAACTCGATGGTGGGAATACCGCGCTGGGCCTTCAGCTTCTCAATCTTATGATCCAGCCGGCCGATCTTGGTTTCCTCCAACTCGATGCGGCCCCATTCGACGGCGTGGGTCTCGCACAACGCCTTCACGATCTCGATGACCTTGAGGCGGCCGGCGACGCCCTTTTCCGAAAGCTGCTGGTACGCGGCGTGCGCGGCCTCGCAGGCCTCAGCCGCGTCCTGGAACACCCCAAACTTTCCGCGCGCGACCGCACTCCGCGCGGGCGTGGAAGTCGCGGGCGTCGCGGCGCACGTGGCGCCCGTGGGCGCCGCCCCCGTCTTGCCCGCCTGGCCCAGGCGCGACAGCACCTCGGTCACCACGTCTCGAATCAACGTTTCATTCACTCCAGAACTCATGGCTTTCTTTCACTTCCCGCCGCGCCTGGCGCGGCGATTCGACGGTTCTCCGCGTCATACACCCTGCCCCGCCGTCCCGCCGCACTCCCCGGGACGGTCCCCCCCGCACACAAACCAGCCCCGTCCTCAGGACTGCCGCGCGGAAAAGACCTGTTTTCCCAGGACGTCCACCGAATCCACGATGCCAATGATGACGGCATCGACCGGGGCCTCTTTCATGCCGGGCGCCAGCCGTGCGCTGCTGCCCTGGCAGAACATCACCATCTCGCCCAACCCCGCACCGACACTGTCCACCGCCACGATCGTGTTCGACCCGGTCTTGAAGCGCGTCGGCTCCTTCTCGTCCACCAGTTGCGGACGCAGGAGCAGAAGCTTGCGGCCGCTCATGGCGGGATCTTTCTTGGTGCAGACCACCAAGCCTTCGACACGGGCGAGGAACATGACGGTTGGTCTTCGGGTAGAGTGGAGTGGACTGGAACACCCCGTCCCCACACGCGGTGCGGGCCGTTCCGCCCCCGGCGGAACCCCTGGCGTGTGAGCGGGAACGCTTCCGTCGACTACTTCTTCTTCGGCAACACCTGGTCGGTCTCGGCGTGAGGACGCGCGATCACGTGCACACTGACGAGGTCGCCCTTGATGGCCTTGACCGCCTGGGCGCCCGCATCGGTGGCGGCCTTCACGGCCGCGACATCCCCCACCACGACCGCGGTCACCAGTGCGTTGCCCACCTGGGTCATCGGACCGGCCAACTCCACGTTCGCGGCCTTGAGCATGGCGTCGGTCGCTTCCACCAGCGCGACCAGTCCGCGCGTTTCGATCATTCCAATGGCTTGTTGCGGCATATGCTTGATTCGTTCGTTCGTCGTTGATTCCTCGCGGGCGCAGCCCACCGGCTCAGCCGGGGCGCCGCCCACTCTGCAAAAATCGTTGGACTTCCCGGGCCACGACGAGTTCCTCGTTGGCGGGGATCACCCAGGCTTTCACCGGCGAACCGGCGGCGGAAATCTCCCCTTCCGCACCGCGCACGGTGTCGTTGCGCGCGGCATCGAGCTTCAGGCCAAATCCCTCGAGCCCGGCCGCGATGCGTGACCGCAGTTCCGCGCGGTTCTCCCCGATCCCGGCGGTGAACACCAAGGCATCAAGCCCCCCCAACTCCACCAGGTAGGCCCCGATCCATCGCCGCGCTTCGTGCACGAACAGATCCAGCGCGCGAGCCGCGGCGGCGTTCCCTGATATCGCCGCGGCATCGATGTCGCGAATGTCGTTCGAGACCCCGCTGACCCCCTTCAACCCCGATTCCTTGCACAATTGCCGTTCCACCTCGTCGATCGACAAACCCAGCGCGCGCACCGCATACGGCACGGCGAAGGAATCCAGATCGCCCACGCGGTTGTTGTGCGGCAGGCCGGACTGCGGACTCATGCCAAGACTGTTCCCGATGGCCACGCCATTGCGGATGCCCGTGATGCTCGAACTGCCCCCGAGATGCAGCGAGATCACGCGCAGCGCCGGATCGCGCACCGGACTGGCACCGCCGTCGACATACAACCGACGCGCGCGCTCCGCGACGTCCTCGCGCCCCAGCAGTTCCGCTGAACGTTCGGCCACGAACTTGTGGCTCGCCCCATGGAATCCCCAGCGGCGAATCCCCGCGGCATGCCAACTCTCCGGCACCGCGTAGCGCTGCGCCGCCTCCGGAATCCACTGGTAGAACGCCGTCTCAAACAGACCCACCAGGGGAACGGACGGCATGCGCGCCGCAAACAGCCGGACCCCGGTGATGTAGGCGGGGTTGTGCGCCGGGGCCAGGGCGCTGTAGTCCTCCATCGCCCGCACCACCGCCTCATCCAACGCCACACACCCGCTCACCCCCCGGGCGATCACCGTCTTGAAACCCACCGCCGCCAAGTCCGCCTCGCTCCGGATGTGCCCCGCCTCCCGCAATTGCGCCAGGCAATCGTCGATGGCGCGCGGGTAGTCGGTCACCCTCTCGAAGCCCCCCTTGTGCAACAGGCGTTCCGACCCGCCCGCGGCGTCGAAAAGACGCCACTTCAGCGAGGTCGAACCCAGGTTGGCGACAAGGATCTTCATCGGCACTGCGTACGGTTCCGCGCGTCCCCGGGGATTCACGCGCCCCCCAGCTTCAAGCGTCACATCAGAACCTGACGTGCGCCGGCAGTGGGCGGTGGCGAACCCGGCGACCGGCGTTCACTGCAACCACTTGCCGAGCGCGGACAGCCCGTCGTGGGGACGCGGGATCACCTGCACGCACACCACCTGGCCGACCGAGGCGGCCGCCGCGGCGCCGGCATCCACCGCCGCCTTCACGCTGGCGACGTCGCCGCGCAGAAACGCGGTCACATAGCCGCTGCCAATCTTCTCCCACCCGGTGAAGGTGACGTTGGCCGATTTCAGTGCGGCATCCGTGGCTTCGAGCAACGCGCAAAGCCCCTTCGTTTCAATCATTCCAATGGCCTGGGACATGAATTCTCCTCTTTCTCTAAAGGTTCAAGGTGGCTGGAACGCGGTTACTTCGACGCCTTGGCGCCGTCGTTCCCGATGAATCCCTTGGCCACATCCTCATGCGGACGCGCGATCACGTGCGAACTCACCAGCTCGCCCACTTTCGCCGCCGCCTTGGCACCAGCGTCCACCGCGGCCTTCACACTGGCCACGTCGCCGCGCACCACGATGGTGATCAACCCGCCGCCGATGGGGATGGTCTTGGCCACCGTCACGTTGGCCGCCTTCACCATCGCATCCGTGGCTTCCACGCTGCCCGTGTAGCCCCTCGTCTCAATCATTCCAATCGCTTCGCTCATAGGTCTCGGTTCCTCGTCTCGATCGCTCGGTTTCGGTCTGGTTCAACCCCACTTCACTTCAAATTGTTCACCCGCCCCCAGTCTCGGTCTCGCGGTCTCCCACCGCCGACCTGCGCACTCCTCATTTCAGCAACTCGCACGGCGTGTCCGGCTGCAGGTTGCACGCATTCCCCTCGTCGGTGTCGATGTGCACCTCCAGCTTGAAACTCGGATCCACTCGCACCAGCAACTTGTCGAAAATCACACCGCACCCGCCCCCGATCCGCAGCCGCATGTTATCCCCCGCCTTCACCCCGTAAAACGCCGCGTCGGCCGGACTCATATGAACATGGCGCAAGGCACGAATCACGCCCTGCTTCAGTTCATAGAAGCCCGCCGGCCCCATCAGCATGCACCCCGGCGTCCCCTGGATGTTCCCCGACATGCGCAGCGGAATCTCAAATCCCAGGGAGATGGAATCCGTGTACGCCAGCTCCACCTGGTCCAGACTCCGGCACGGCCCCAGGATCCGCAGGTTGGAAATCACCCGGCTGCGCGGCCCGATCAACGTCACCGACTCCTTCGCCGCAAACTGGCCCTCCTGATACAACCACTTGAACGGAGTCAGCGTGTGACCCGGACCAAACAACGCCTCCACCGCCGCCTGCGTCAGATGGCAATGCCGCGCAC
>JADLFD010000061.1 GCA_020845805.1 Verrucomicrobiales bacterium
AATTGATGCTTCGGGTTCGCGACTTGACCGGTCCGAACAGGGGAGTCAACTGAACTGCGGTTGGTAATCATAGCGTTGGCGGGTGTAGCGCTTCGGTGCTCGCCCGCCAACAACTCATGTCATCTCTGAGACACACCAGGCGGGCATGATCCCCCTGCGCGTTCGCACTCACGCAGTAGACCACTCCTCTACAAACGCGAGAGCGCGGCGGCGGAGTCCGTCCCAATCGCCGGCCGCAATGAGTGCGGGGTCCAGCAAAGGGGTTCCCACTCCAAGAGCGTCCGCCCCGGCGCGTTTCCATGCGGCGACCGTGTCCAAACTCACCCCTCCGGTGGGCATGATCCCCATCTCCGGGAGGATCTCCTTCACGCGGGACACGAACCTAGGGCCGACGCGGTCAGCCGGGAACAGTTTCACGCAGCGCACACCACGATCCTGGGCGGCCACGATCTCGTGGATCGAGAGCACGCCCGGGAAGACGGGCACCCCGCGCGCCACACATTCCGCCACCACCGACAGATTCAAACAGGGGGTGACGATGAACGAGGCCCCAGCGTCCAGCGCGGTCCGAAGCCGATCGAGATCAGTCACGGTTCCGGCGCCTACGTGGCCGCGCTCGCCCAGGATCTCGCGCGCGAGCCGCACCTGCACCGCCGCTTCAACGGGATCGTTGAAGGTAAACTCGAGGGAGGTCAGTCCGCCATCCTCCAGGCTCTTCACCAGGTGAGGGACCGCGTCGGTGGCGCAGCCTCGCAGGATGGCCACCAGGGGCTTGCGCTGGAAGCGGTCCCAGTCGAAGCCAGCCCTCATTCTCTCCGACCCTCCGCCGCCAGTCGCTGCAGGATCACGGCGTGCGCATGGACGGTGGCGTGTTCGGTCAACTCAACGGGGAGCACGCGCACCCGGTCCGCAAGGCCATGCCGACGCAACGCGAGGGCGTAGGCCGATTGGAGCCCGGCCGCGCCGGCCAGGACCACGGGACCTTCGTGTTCGCCATGCGCCAGGCCGGAAATCTCGGCTCCGATGAGTAGTCCGCTCAAAAACCAGCCGTTGGCCGCGGGATTCACTCCGCCCAGGACGGTGCGGGTGCGTACGCGGAAGAGGCTTTCGGTCAGGCCTTCGCCCTGGACCGTGTCCAACCCGGCCTCGAACGCCTCGCGCGAGGGGGCGTCCCCGAGGCCGCCCTCGAGGGGCCAGACGACCGAGGCCCGCAGCAGGCTGTGGCGGGCCAGCACTTCGAACAGTTCGCCCGTGAGGAAGGTGCGGATCCCGCACACCGCCCCGTCGCGCACGGTGAGGTGTTTGGAATGCGTCCCAGGCAATAGCACGCATGCACTGCGAGCGAGGGAGGCCTCCGCCCCCGAGGCGTATAAGCCGATCAACTCCGTTTCCTCCCCGCGCATCATGTCGGTCTCGGAGCGCACGCCCGAGACCAGCCAGCACCCTGCCCCGCCCGCTTCGGATTCCGATCCCCACGGGACGCGTTCGACGACGGCGCCGCGTCCGTCGACGGGGACCGGAGTGCGTGCGTAGGGCAGCTCGCGCCAACCCACACTGGAGGAGGCCATGCCGGAAACCACGACGGGAAAGGCTCCGGACTCCAGGCCCTGCGCCCGCGCCAACTCCTGCACGCGCTCGCGCAGGAACGCGGCGTAGGCGATGGCGCGTTCCGCGGGGCCAGCGTGCGGTCCCAGCGAGGCCAGCACAGCGCGAACGCCGGAGTCCTCAACGACGGCGGCCAGGACTTCCCGGCCCGGCCAGGAGACGAGACGCAACCGGAACCGCGTGGTGCCCCAGTCACAGCTGTAGAAGTAGGAATGGTGAGTCACGTGCGCGCCCTCGCTGGTGAGACCCTCAACCGATCACGGATCGCACGACGTCCCCGGCGACATCGGTCAGGCGGAAGTCGCGTCCGTTGTGCCGGAAGGTGAGGCGCTCGTGGTCGAGTCCCATGAGGTGCAGCAGCGTGGCGTGAAGGTCGTTCACACTCACCTTGTTCACCGCCGCCTTGTGCCCGATCTCATCTGTTTCGCCGTGGTGCACTCCGGCGCGAACGCCGCCGCCGGCGAGCCAGTAGGTGAAGGCGTGTGGATTGTGATCGCGCCCGGGTTTCCCGCCCTTCTGCGCGACGGGCAGGCGTCCGAACTCGCCGCCCCAGACCACCAGGGTGGACTCCAACAGTCCGCGTTGTTCGAGATCGGCGAGCAGGCCGGCGACGGGCTGATCGGTTTCCTGCGCGAAGCCGCGGTGATTGCCGATGATATCCTCGTGGCCATCCCAGCTGCGCTGATTCTCCATGCCGCCCGAATAGATCTGCACGCACCGCACCCCGCGCTCGACGAGGCGCCGCGCCATCAAACATTGCGCGGCGAAATGAGCGCAGTGCGGGCGGTCGAGGCCATACAGGCGCTTCACCTCCGCGGACTCGCGTTCCACGTCGAAGGCCTCGGGGGCGGCGGACTGCATGCGGTAAGCGAGTTCGAAGCTCTCGATGCGCGCGGAGAATTCCGCCTCGAGCGCGTCGGGCGCGGCGTGGAGGCGGTTGAGTCGCGCGAGCAAGTCGAGTTGCGCGCGTTGCTGACGATCGGCCATGCCGGCGGGGCGCCGCAGATTGTCGATCGGTTCCCCTTTCGGGCGCAGCCAGGTTCCCTGGTAGACGCTGGGCAGAAATCCGGCGCCCCAGTTGCTGGCCTGGCCCTTGGGTAGGCCGCGGTCGAGCGGGTCGCTCATCACCACGAAGGCGGGCAGGTCGCGGCTCTCACTGCCCAGCCCGTAGGTGACCCAGGAACCCACGCAGGGGAAACCCATGCGTGGAAACCCGGTATTGATCATGAACAACGCCGGGCTGTGGTTGTTGGACTCCGTATGGCAGGCGTGGAGGAAGGCCATTTTGTCGACCTGCCGCGCGAGATGCGGAAACAGGTCCGAGACCCAGGTCCCGCTCTGCCCATGTTGCGCCCAGGCGAACGGGGATTTCATCAACGGCCCGACGGCGTCGGTGAAGAACCCGGTCTTGTTGTCGAACCCCTCGAGCGCTGTGCCATGACGCCGGATGAGTTCGGGTTTGTAGTCCCAGGTGTCCACCTGGGACGGCCCGCCGTTCATGAAGAGCCAGATCACGGCGCGCGCACGCGCCGGGGCTTGCGCGGAGCGGGCCAGGAGCGGATTGGGCGCGTGACCGCCGGCCTCGGCGCAGGCGGAGGAGATTAGCGCGCCGGTGTCCCTCAGGAGGGAGGCGAGACCGACCACGCCCGCGCCGGCGCCAGCGCGCCGGAGCCAGGCGCGTCGCGAGAGGGCGGAAGGGTCATTCCACATAGGAGAATTCGTTGAGGCTCATCACGACTTGCAGGAGATCCGCCAGCGCCAGAAGGCGCGCACGGTCGGAGGCATCGGGCCGATAGTTCGCCGTCTGTCCGCTCAGAAACTCGCGTGCGGCCTGGAACTCGGCGGACGTGGGAGGCCGACCCAGCGCGCGGCGATACAGAGCGCGGATGGCGTTGTCGTCGGACTCGCCGCCGCCGGAGAGAAAGGACTCGGCGCCGGCCAAGGCCCAGGTGCGCACGTTCGGATTGTTCATCAGGAAGAGGGCCTGCGGCGCCACGGTGGTGGTGGGACGCGCGCCTTGGCTGACGAGTGGTTCCGGCGCGTCGAAGGCCTGCATGGCCGAGACGAGCTGACTTCGTTTCACGGTGAAATAGATCGAGCGCCTTCGACTGGCCTCGTCGAGGGTGCCGGGCCCGAACGGCCGCCGATCCAGCACCCCGCAGACCGCCAGCGCCGAATCGCGGATCACCTCGCCCTCCAACCGTCGCGCCACGAAACGACGATACTCGGTGACCGCGGTGAGTGGCGTGGGGTCCGCGGGATCACTCGGCGACGAGGCCAACTGATAGGCGGCGCTGGTGAGAATCAGCTCGTGGAGGGGCTTGAGGCGCCAGCCCTGACGCACCAACTCGGAGGCCAGCCATTCGAGCAACTCGGGATGCGATGGCCGTGCACCCTGCCGACCGAAGTCATTGGGCGTGCTCACCAACCCGCGCCCGAAATGGTGCTGCCACAGCCGGTTGACGATGACCCGCGCCAGGAGCGCGCCGCCGCCTCGATCCACATCCGTCAGCCAGCGCGCCAGCGCCGTGCGACGGCCGGAGTAACGCGCCCCCGGAGGAGGCGTCATTGCCCACGGCTCCATGTCGGGGCCGCCCTTCATGAGCACCCGCAGGAATCCCGGGCTGGCCACGCCACGTTTCTGCTCCGTGCTGCCGCGGCTGAGCACATGCGTTTCGGGGAAGAAATCCGCGCCCTGGGTGTGCATGCGAACGGGGGTATGGCCTTCGCCGCACATCAGGATCTTGGTCAGCTTCGGTTGAGGCGCGGTGCGGGCGTGCTCTTCCACGCGCTGTTGTCGTTCGCGCCAACCGGGTTCGGACCGTTTCCACCAAGCCAGCAGTTCGCGGCGGTCCTCCGGCCGCAGGGCCGCCACCGCCGTCGCGCGGTCGGACGACGCTTCTCTCAGTGTGGCCAGCGCGCCGGCCACCGGCGCGGGCACGTCGTCCCCATCCCAATTCAAGGACGCGTCGGTGGCCAGGGACAGCCGCGGGCGCCCAATCTGATGCCGCGTGTTCGTGGCGTACTCGAGCACCACCGTAAAACGCGTCCCGCCCTCGAACCCCACCGGATGAGCGAAGTCGAATACGGCTGCATGCCGTTCGCCGAACTTGGGGTCCACCGCCCAACCCGTCGCGGCCTGCTCATCCAAGGCGGCGGCCACCGACAGGCCCTCCGCATTCTGCTGGAAGTCCGCCCGTGGATTCGTCAGGGCCACCTCCACCGCGTCCCCGCCCGTGAGCGGTGCCACGCGCACGCGCAGGCGGCTGAGGGCGAAGTTCCCGTTGTCCGCGCGCCCGGGTCCGCCCTTGGCCAGGCTGGGATCCGGCAGGGCTTCCACCCGCAGCGCGCGGTACCCTTGCCCGCGTGCGGTCCACGTGAACTCGTGCTGATCATGGTCGGCCTTGGCGCCCTGGACGAGATACGAGCCGTCGGATTGTGGGGCGAAGGTGGCCCCTCCTTTCGACGTGGCGGAATCGAAGACCACGCTCTGCCACGCGGGAGCCGGAGGCGTGGCCGCGGGATCCGCGAGCCAGCGGTCGAACAGCGTGGGAAGCACCGTGCGTTCGTAGTCCTGCACCGCCTCAACTAGGGGCGCATGAGCGAGTTCGTACTCGGCTCGCTCGCGCCGGGTGCGCTCCGGATCCAGATCTCGTTCCACCTCGCTCCGCACGGTGGTGGTGAAGACCGAGAGTAATCGGTAGTACTCGTCACTGGAGATCGGGTCGCTCTTGTGATCGTGACAGCGCGCGCAGCCCACGGTCAGCCCCAGGAACGCGGAAGCGGTGGTGGACAGCATGTCGTCCATCGCGTCGTAGCGCGTGCGCTCGACCTCGTTGGCGGTGATCTGGGTGGGAAACACTCCGGCGCCGAGAAACCCGGTGGCCATCAGCGCCTCGGGATCCTCGGGTGCCAACTCGTCCCCGGCCACCTGCCAGCGGGCGAACTGGTCGAACGGCAGGTCGGCGTTCAACGCCCGGATGACAAAGTCACGGAAGTGGTACGCGTGCGGCCGGTCGTAATCGTGCTCGAAGCCGCTGCTCTCGGCGAAACGCGCCACGTCGAGCCAATGCCGCGCCCAGCGTTCCCCGTAAGCGGGGCGCTCCAGGTAACGCGACACCCAACCTGCCCAGGCACGGGGCGAGGGGTCCTGTTCAAACGCTTCGACCTCCTCCGGTTCGGGCGGCAGTCCGTGCAGATCCAAGGCCAGCCGGCGCAGCAACACGCGCGGTTCCGCTCGGGAAACCGGCTGGACCCCGCCCCGCTCCAATCCCGCCAGGAGGAAGCGGTCGACAGGTGACTGCACCCAACCCGCACGCGTCACGGCCGGGAGCGAGGGAGACTGCAGTGGGCGAAACGCCCACCACCCTTCCTCGGTTGTGGCGGGTCCGCTGGCGGGAGCCGCTTCAGCGGCGCAGAGACTCTTCACCCAGCCCAGGACGACGACCGCGAGCCCGACCCTGACCAGGGATGACAACACGCGAAGGAATGGGGAAGAGAGGTGCGCAGGCGGCGAAGCCAGCCGGTTTGGAGTGAGACCACCCGGGTGAGCGGCACTCATTTGCGTTTCATCTTGCGGAGCAGGTCGTAGGCCCGCTGGGCCTTCTCGTCACCCGCGGCGGCGTCATTGATCAGTTTCGCCTCCAGCGTCACGAGATAACCGTGCACCGCGAGGCCCTCGTTGAGGGTGGCTTCCGGACGCGCCTTCAACGACTGCAGCGCCACGACGGCTTTCTCGTAATTCCCGGTGCGCACGGCCTCCGCGGCGGCGGCGGCGTTCTCTTTGGCGACGGGTTCGGAAGTGGCGAACACTTCCTCCACCTGGGCCGCTGCTTCGGCCGGCGTGGCGGGCAGTTTGAGATCGGCTTCACTTTTGGCCCCCGAACCGCACCCGAAGCCCAGCACCGAGACCAAGGAAGCCAGCCAGGCCAGCACCAGGAATCGCCGGACCGAGGGAAGATGGAAAGTCACAGCATTCATCGGATCAAACGAGAGTGTGGGAAGGGAACGCCTCAGCGGGGCCCGTGGGGTTCGCGGTCTTGGTCTATTCGCCCGTGGCGGAGCCCGGATTGCACCAGAAACGACCGGGGCGCACGCCGCGAAAGCCGCCGATGCCGGCCTCCTGATAATAGACCCGGAACTTCATGAACTCGGTATGACCGTCGAACATTCCCATGACCGAGCCGGTGTTATGCCGCTGGGTGACGCCTTCGTCCGGCTTGGATGTGGCGTTGTCGAAGTTCGAGGCGCGTTTCTCATCTCCTTCCCAGAACAGCATTCGGTCGGGGAGAAAGCGGTCGATTTTGTACGTGTCGTAGAGTTTTCGGGGGCCGGTGGTGTAGCCGGAGACCGCTCCATTCATCATGTAGCTGCCCACCTGCATTTCGCGCTGGCGGAAGAACGCGGTGTTGGTGCGGTCGAGCGGACACCAGAACACCTGCTTGGTACTGAGGAAAGGCCACAACTGCCCGCGCTCCACCGTGTGCTGCGGCTTGTTGGTGGCAATGCGGGAGTAGAGCCAGTTCGGCATGTTCAACCGGTCCGAATCCCAGGAGGTGTAGGGCATGAACTCCTCGTTGTCGCCGGTGTACAGGTGCGTCGCGAGCAGGACCTGTTTGATGTTGGCCAAGCACTTGGTGCGCTGCCCCTGTTCCTTGGCCTTGGAGAGCGCGGGGAGCAGCATGCTGGCCAGAATCGCGATGATGGCGATGACCACCAACAGCTCGATCAGGGTGAACGCGCGACAGCGACGGAAAAAAGGCAGACGCGTGGGATGCATGGCAGGACCGGGTGGAACGCGACCAAGGTGCCAGCCCATCCGGTGCGAGTGAAGCACGCACTTTCAGAACGTAGAATCCAACCCTGCCCTACCCCATCCCCACCCCACCCCACCGGAGGGCGCCCGCGACCTCGCGGCCTCGCGGCCTCAAATGGCCGTGGTGAGCCAGCTGGTTACTGGGGAGTGACGGTAAGCTTAAGGAACTGCGCCGAAGGCTGCGCCATGGGCACCGTCACGCGCAGGCGTTCCATGCCGCTGCCCGTGCCGTCACTCGACTGATCCACGGGCGTCCAGGTCTGGAGGTCCGCGGTGGCCAGGACGGCGTACCGCACGTCGGATCGATCCGACGGACGCACATAGACCAGGGAGACCGTCCCCTGCCCCACCTCGACCCGCGGGCGGCCAGGCGTGAAGCCGGTCGTGTATTCCGTAGCCGGAGTCAGCGGATCCAAGCCCAGCGCGTACTTGGTGAAATTATTCAGGCCGTCCTCGGTGGACACCGCATCGTCCGCGGCCGCGCCGATGCCGGAAGGGGTGCCGAAGTAGCGCAAGCGCCATTGTTCGATCGGCCGCGTGAGTCCGGGCGAAACCGGCGCGGAATAAGCGCCCTCCCCGGCACTGGAGAATGCCTGGACCCGATACTCGGGCGCTCCTGACGCGGGGGCGGCGGTGTCGTCGTAAACGCGCGTCGGCGCGCTGGTGATACCCAGGAACTGCCAGGTGGCATTCGCCTCGGCTCGACGCTCCACGCGGTAGTGGGTGGCATTGAGTCCGGCGCCCCAACTCAGCCGAACCACACCGCCGTCCAGACGCGTGGCCACCAAATCGGATGGCGTGACCGGGATCGGCACGGAGTAGTCGGGCGGCACGTCACTTCCCTGGACCAAATTGAGCGGCTCATACCCTGAGAACTTGGGAAAGACCTGACCCAGGCTGGGATTTCCCGTGCGTCGGATCAGCACCTCGGACAGAACGCGGCGCAGGTCGTTGGTTGGCGCCAGGTCGGCGTTGTCGAAGCGTTGGTCTGGATGCAGCCCCGGCCAGGTGCCATGAAAGCCGCCCCGGACCTCGCCACCGAGCACGAGGATCGGGTTTCCGGTGCCGTGATCCGTCCCGAGGTTGGCGTTCTCGCGAATGCGACGCCCGAACTCACTCAACACCACCACGGTGACATGACGGATCCACGGATCATTGCTCTCATCCAGATCGGCGTAGAAAGCGCCGAGGCCTTCCGAGACCTGGCGAATCTGTTTGGAGAAATGGCCCTCGCCCAGGACGCCCTGGTTTTCGTGCGTGTCCCAGCCTCCGAAATCGACAGAGGCGATGCGCAGACCGGCGCCGGATTTGATGAGTTGCGCGACGAGCTTGAGGTGGCTGCCGAAGTTGCCGTCCGGGTACTTAGCACTGTTGGCGGGGGTGTAACTCGAGCGCACGTAACTCTCGACCAGGCCCGCGGAACTCAGCGCCTGCACCCCGGCCCGGTGGATCTCCGAGTTCCCCGCCTGATAGATGCGGCGCAGAGTGGTCCACTGCTCTCCGCCGGCCCAGGAGGCATGGCCAATCTGGCCGAGATTGAAGGTGTACGAGTCGACCATGTTCACCACCTCGTTGCTGCCCAGCAGCGAGGTGGGCGGCGTGCTGCCGGCGGCGAAGGCCGGCATGAGGACCGTGTCCCCGAGGCCGGGTGCCGTCCGCAAATGGCGCGTGAGCCATCCGTCCGGGGTGGTCTTCACCCCCGGCGTCCCCAGCTCCACATACTTCATGGCGTCGAAGTGGCTGCGACTGCCGCTGGTTCCAACGGCGTGCACGATGCCGAGCTTGCCGGCCTTGTAGAGCCTGCTCAGCGCCGAGGCGGAGGGATGAAGGCCGAACTGGTCGTTGAGCGGAATCGCGGCGTCGTTACCGGTGAGCGGAATCTTCAGGTTGGGGCGCGCCACCTCGTAATGCCCGCGGTCGTCGCCAGCGATGGGCGGGAGCAGACTGAGTCCGTCCATGCCACCGCGCAGGAACACGATGACCAGCGTCTCACGCGAGGAGGCGGTGGCGGCGGACGCGTCATCGAGGGCGAGACAGCGCAGGCGCGATCCGGCCATGGCGGCCACGGCGGATGAGCAGCCGACCAGGAAATGTCTTCGGGAAGTCCTCATGGTGGGTTCGGGAAGGTCTGGTCGCCGTCAGCGTTCGAGAAATTCCGGGCAGGTCATGAGCAGCGCAAGGGTGCCCCAGATGCGTTCGCGCAAGGTGTCATCATCGAACCCTCGATATTCCATCTCCGGATCGCGTCCGCGCGCCATGAATTCGACCACGGCCTCCCGGGTCGCGGCGGGGAGAGGCCGCCCGAACAGGCGCGAGATCCAGAAGTCCACGATGGCACGCGACGACCGCACGCCGGCGGGGATCTGGGCCACGGGATCGAAGGGGGCGTACGAGCCGCCCCACCAGTTCTTCACATCATTGAGCCAGTTCGAGAGGCGCCAACGCCCCACGACCGTGTTGCTGCCCAGCCACTTCTCGCGCACATCGGGATAGCCGTCGGGCGTGGCCCACTGGAACAGCGGCTGTCCCGCCTGATTGAACATCGCGACAAAATGATCCGAGGGCTGATGATACAGCGCGAAACTGAGCTCCGTCTGCGTGGCGCGAAACGCACTGACGATGTACTCGAACGGTCGCTTCACCTTGGCCCCCCAAGTGGTACGGAACTCGGGGGACAGCAGGATGGTCCGCACCACGTGTCGCAACTGGTCGGGTTCATCCTTTTTCGCGAGGAACACCTCCGACGCTTCCTGCACCACGCGCGCGGGTGGATCGTCGGCAATCAGGCGGCGGCAGAGCTTGCGGGAGACGTACCGCGCGGTGCCCGGGTGAAAGGCGACGGCATCGAGGACATCGCGCCCGTCCTTCAGCTGGGATTGGTCCGCGCGAATGAACTTGCCGAGCACGTACTTTTGGAAGCGATCGTGACGCTCGGGATAGTAGCGGAAGGTGCCGGTGGTGAAGTCCACTCCCCAGCCCGTGAACGCGCGCGTGGTCTCGTAGACGTCGTCATCGACATAGCCCGCCGGACGCCGATCCGCATCCAGCGGCACCTCGTCCTGGCGCGCGACGCCGAAGTAGTTCTCGGCGCCCAGCCCGTGCAACTCGAACAACTCGCGTGCGAAGTTCTCATTCGGACCCGACACCGTGTTCCCGTAGCCGTCGAGGTACAGCATCATCGGGAAACTCGTCGCGATGGCTTCGAGGAAGGTGCGGAAATGGCCCAGCACGTGAGGTCGGATCACGTCGCGGTCGTGATGCATCCACACCGGGGCGCTCCAGTATTCGGGGCCGTAGATGTTGAAGTGGTTGTGCCAGAAATCGACCAGGACCGATTCCAACTGGCGCTTGCCGTAAACGGCGTGGATGAAAGTGGTGCGCTCCGTCTCCCAGTACGGTTCGAGCCGTTGCAAACTGGTGGGGGCGGGCCCGCCGGCCGGACCCAAGTGGTGATCCGACCACAACTGCTCCCAAGTCTTGGTCAGGGTCTTGAACTCCGCCGCCGCAAAGCGCGCCTCCACGTCGCTGGCGTCCAACAACTCGGGATGCAACTGCTGCTCAACGTAGGCTGCCAACCTCGCTTCGTCGGTCGTTCCCAGTTGTTCGAAGGCTTCCAGGTCCCCGGGACGCGGGCCAAACGCGATGCGGTTCAACGCGATGACCGACAGCGGAGGAAGCCCCGTGGGAGTCGCAGCGACCGCGTTGTGCCGGGAAAGCGGCCGAGGCGCGGGCGCTCGCAAGGGGACGACCGGCAGTGACGCTGTCCTTCCCCGAGGTTCCTCGGGCCGGGTCGGTCCCGACACGGGAAAACCCTCCTTGTCCCCTGCGCCCCAAGCGTCTGCAACACCTCCGGAACCATCCATAACCCGGAATATCGGCAGAATCCGGGATTTGCCCAGCCCGGTTTTTGCGGTGCACCCCAGATTTCAGCTCCCTCCGGCCCACGTTTGATGGAGTGCTTAGGGACGTCGGTGGGAGCCGGGCCGGGGACCGCCCGATCCCCATCCGCCGCTGACTCTCTCCCCGGGCGCGAGGGCGGAGGGGCATCGTGACTCCACCGCGGTTGCGACATGGGCTTGTCCGCGCAACCCGGATTCTGGTTCGCTGGCGGGACGGAGCCGTCATTCATGAACGTTCGCCTTGCCTACGGTCGGGGTTATCTCGAAATCGACCTCCCTTCGGATCGCACCACCGTGATCCAGCCCATGCACCGAGCGGGGCTCGACGACGAAAAGAACGCCCTGCTGGAGGCTCTGCGACGGCCCATCGGTTCGGCCCCATTGCGCTCGCGGATCCGGCATTCTGACAAGATCTGCATCCTGTTCACGGACATCACGCGCGCGACGCCCAACGACCGCCTGATTCCCTGGATCCTCGAGCATCTCGCGGACCATCCGCGCGAGAACATCACGTTGTTGAACCAGACCGGCACGCACCGTCCGAACACGCGCGAGGAACTGGAGCGCATGCTGACCCCCGAAGTCGTGCGCAACTATCGTGTCCTGAATCACGAGTGCGAAAAGGAGGCGGATCTCCTGCCGGTCGGCACCCTGCACGATGGCTCCAAGGCGATGCTGAATCGTCATGCCCTGGAGGCGGACCTGCGGCTGGTCACGGGGTTCATTGAGCCGCATTTCTTCGCGGGCTTCAGCGGCGGTCCCAAGGGGCTCATGCCCGGTGTGGCCGGGCTTCACACCGTGATGACCAACCACGGCTACCGCAACATCGGGGATCCGCGCGCCACCTTCGGGGTCACGGAGGGCAATCCGTTGTGGGAAGAGCTCCTGGCCATCGCGCTTGCGACCGGTCCCAGCTTCCTCGTCAACGTCACCCTCAACGAACAACGCCAAATCACACGCGTGTTCGCGGGCGACCTCGTGGCGGCGCATCGGACCGGCATCGAGTATGTGCGTGCCTCGGCGATGCAGAAGGTGAAAGCGCCTTTCGAAGTCGTGGTGACCACCAACTCCGGCTATCCGCTCGATCTGAATCTGTACCAGGGCGTCAAAGGCATGTCCGCAGGGGCGCGCATCGTCGCCGAAGGCGGCACGTTGATCCTCGCCTGCGAATGCTGCGAAGGCGTGCCAGGCGGCAGTCCTCTGGACCAGTTGTTGCGCTCGGTCGCAAGCCCGGAGGAGATGCTGACGCGCCTGGCCACGCCCGGGTTTGTGCGGCCGGAACAGTGGCAGGCTCAGATCCAGGCGCTGGTCCAGCGCCGCGCCCAGGTGCTGCTGCATTCGCGCCTCCCCGATGACACCGTGCGCCAATGCCACCTGGCGCCGTGCCACGACATCGCCGCCACGGTGCGTGCGGAACTGGAACGGTTCGGTCCCGAGGCCCGCGTCGCGGTGCTGCCGCAGGGTCCACTCACCATCCCCTATCTTGCCTGAGGAAACCGCCTCGCACCTCGAGTTCTCCCCTCCTCTTCTCTTCCCTCGATGAACCCTCGTCCTCTTCGCATCGGGCACCGAACTCACTCCGCGGTGGCCACCCGGGCCACGTCCACCGGCCGCGGCGTGCGGATTCCCGGCGGCCGAACGTTGCTGGTGCTGACCGCCCTCAGCGCCTCCCTGCCGGCCGTGGCCCAAAACCAATCCCTCGCGTTCACC